>NZ_CP023449.1:710000-965000 GCF_002355275.1 Rhizorhabdus dicambivorans
AAGACGACGTATAGGGTCTGACGCCTGCCCGGTGCCTGAAGGTTAAGTGGAGGGGTGCAAGCTCCGAAATGAAGCCCAGGTAAACGGCGGCCGTAACTATAACGGTCCTAAGGTAGCGAAATTCCTTGTCGGGTAAGTTCCGACCTGCACGAATGGCGTAACGACTTCCCCACTGTCTCCAGCACATGCTCAGCGAAATTGAATTCTCCGTGAAGATGCGGAGTACCCGCGGTTAGACGGAAAGACCCCGTGCACCTTTACTGCAGCTTCAGAGTGGCATTAGGAAAGAATTGTGTAGCATAGGTGGGAGGCTTTGAAGCCAGGGCGCCAGCCCAGGTGGAGCCATAGGTGAAATACCACCCTGTTGTTTTCTGATGTCTAACCTCGAACCATGAAACTGGTTCAGGGACCCTCTGTGGCGGGTAGTTTGACTGGGGCGGTCGCCTCCCAAAGAGTAACGGAGGCGCGCGAAGGTTGGCTCAGGCCGGTTGGAAACCGGCTGTTAGAGTGCAATGGCATAAGCCAGCCTGACTGCGAGACTGACAAGTCGAGCAGAGACGAAAGTCGGTCATAGTGATCCGGTGGTCCCTCGTGGAAGGGCCATCGCTCAACGGATAAAAGGTACGCCGGGGATAACAGGCTGATAACCCCCAAGAGCTCATATCGACGGGGTTGTTTGGCACCTCGATGTCGGCTCATCACATCCTGGGGCTGGAGCAGGTCCCAAGGGTTTGGCTGTTCGCCAATTAAAGTGGTACGTGAGCTGGGTTCAGAACGTCGCGAGACAGTTTGGTCCCTATCTGCCGTGGGCGTCGATATTTGAGAGGAGTTGACCCTAGTACGAGAGGACCGGGTTGAACGTACCTCTGGTGGACCTGTCGTGGCGCCAGCCGCGCAGCAGGGTAGCTATGTACGGACGGGATAACCGCTGAAAGCATCTAAGCGGGAAGCCTCCCTCAAGATAAGATATCTTAGAGCGGTCGAAGACCACGACCTCGATAGATCGGATGTGGAAGTGCGGTAACGCATGGAGCTAACCGATACTAATTGCTCTAGTCGCGCTTGAGAACCCCACCATCAACAACAATCCTGATTGATGGCGGAATATCTCAGCATCATACATATCGCACGGTTTCTAGAACCTCGACAGCATGCGCCCGCTCTATAGCTTGGTGGCCATAGCGTCTGTGACCCACCCGATCCCATCCCGAACTCGGCCGTGAAACCAGACCGCGCCGATGGTACTAGCGCTTAAGCGGTGGAAGAGTAGGTCGTCGCCAGGCTTTATAGCAGGCGCAGCGCTCGTCGATACACACCCATTCACATCTCACCCTGGCGCGGGGTGGAGCAGCCCGGTAGCTCGTCAGGCTCATAACCTGAAGGTCACAGGTTCAAATCCTGTCCCCGCAACCAATCCCATACCCCCCACACACCCCGCCCGGATATAACCGCGGCGGGCTTCCTTCGTGCGCTGCAGACCAACCGCACTCAAGACCCCATAGCTACCATGCGTCGCGCCACGCCGGATTTTCCGCGGAATCACACCTCCAAACAGCCTGCGGCAAACCCGTCGCGCATTTCAACTATCCGCATCGATGGTTTACTCGAAATGCGAATTGTGATTAACAAATCGCATTTGGCGAGGAAGCGCCCTGCCGGCGGAGATCGGCCGGGCGCCATGAGGGAGGTTGCCGATGAACAGCGGAGAGAAGCGACGGGCCTGGTTGCGGCGGGGGCTGGTGCTGCCGGCGCTGCTGTCGAGCGGAGCCGTGCTGGCGCAGCCGGCGGGCGACGTGACCGATGGCGGGGGGTTGCAGGATATCGTCGTCACCGCGCAGCGGCGTGGCGAATCCCTCCAGAAGGTGCCCATCACGATCACGGCCGTGCAGTCCGCCGAGCTCGATCGTTCCCAGATCCGCGACCTCAAGGGGCTCGAGCGGATCGTCGCGGGCGTGAAGATTCCGGCGACCAATCCGGCGGGCGCGGGCAAGCCCTATATCCGTGGCCTGGGCTTCGGTTCGGTCTTCCCCGGCATCGAATCCCCGGTCGCGGTGTTCGTCGACGATGTCTATATGTTCGACGTCAGCCTCGCGACGCCGAACCTCAACAGCGTCGAGCGGATCGAGGTGCTCAAGGGGCCGCAGGGCACGCTTTACGGGCGCAACACGCTGGGCGGGGTGTTCAGCGTCAAGACCAGGGATCCGGGCCGCGAGCCGGGAATGGCGGTCGATGTCGGCTATGCCAATTACGACCTGTTCAGCGCGAAGGTCTACGCGACCGCGCCGCTCGGCGGAACGCTCGCTGCCAATGTCGCCGCGAGCTACGAGAAGCAGCGTGATGGCTGGGGCCGCAACTTCGCGCTGGGAACCGATCACCAGAGCTATGAGAGCGGAAATGTCCGCGCCAAGCTGGCGGCCGATCTCGACGCCACCACGATCCTGGTCTCGGGCTGGTATGGCGAGGCGAACGGCACCCAATATGCTTTCGGCACCTATCCCGACCGGCGCCGCGACCCGACCATCACCCTCTTTCCCGCCGGTTTCGGCTATTATGATTCGATCGCCAACGATCAGGACTCGACCCGCAAGGCCTATGGCGGCTCGCTGCGGATCGAGCATGATTTCGGCGGCATCTCGCTGGTGAACGTCGCGGCGATCACCCATTCGAACGCCACCCTGCATGCCGATACCGACCAGACCGCAGCCTTCATCGCCAACGTCCGCCAGCACTGGACGACGACGACCCGCACCAACGAACTGCGCCTGCAAAATGAAGGGAGCGGCGGTATCCAGTGGACTGCCGGACTGTTCCTGCTCGATTCGGATGCGCACATCCAGGTCAACCTGATCCGCGCGCCCACCGATCCGGCCAACCTCACCACCTTCTCCAACGGCTATCTGTCGACGAAATCGGCTGCGCCCTTCGGGCAGGTCACGGTGCCCCTGGCGGAAGGGACGCGGGTGACGGGCGGCCTACGCTACAATTACGACAAGCGCCGGCTGCGCACCAATGCCGTGAACGGCCTCGGCACGATGCTGGCCCAGCCGGCGCCGGTGCGGGCATCGTTCAAGAAGCTGAGCTGGCGACTGGCGCTGGAGCAGGATATCGGGCCCGATTCGCTCGGCTACGCCTCCTACAGCCGGGGCTACAAGGCGGGCACCTTCAACCCGGGCGCCCCGGCGGGCAGCGTGCCGCCGGTCAGCCCCGAGACGCTCGACGCCTTCGAAGTCGGCCTGAAGAACCAGTTCGCCGACCGGCGCATCCAGCTCAACCTTTCGGCCTTCTATTATGACTATAAGAATCAGACGGTGCGCGGCATCGTGCCCGGCACGGCCCGCGCCGACTTCTTCAACGGCAAGGGATCGCGGCTCTACGGCGTCGACATCGACGCGCGGGCGCGGGCGACCGACCGGCTGACCCTGACCATCGCCACGGCCTATCTCCATTCGAAGTTCCGCAGCTTCCCGGCGACGGTCTCCTATGTCGACATCCCCGGCCGCTTGTCGAACCGGCTCGTCCAGCCCTTCGATGCGACCGGCAACGTCCTGCCACAGGCGCCGCGCTTCACCGGCAGCGCGAGCATGACCTATCGGGTGATCGACAATGACGGCTTCGGCAAGCTCGAACTCTACGCGGCGGCCAACCACAGTTCGACCACCTATTTCGAGGCCGACAACCGGCTTCGCCAGCGCCCCTATGAACTGGTCGACATGTCGCTGACCTGGACTTCGACCGACCGGCGCTGGCAGGCCAGCCTGTGGGGGAACAACCTCACCGACAAGCGCTATCTGGTCGAGGCGGCCGGATCGGCGGCGGCCGATATCGCGGTCGCGGGCGCGCCGCGCACCTATGGCGTGACGCTACGCGCCAGGTTCGGCCAGCCCTGATCGTGTGCGGCGCCGGGCAACCGGCGCCGCCAGCGCGGCTCTCAGGCGAGCCAGCCCTTCACGGCATTGAGCATGTCGGACTGGAAATCCGAATCGGCCAGCGACAGATGCGCGCGGGGCTCGCCCTCGTCGGGAAGCAGGATCAGCACCAGCGCGCCCCGCATCACATCATGCCATCCCGCCATCCGTTCCTTCAGATAGGCGACCGGGCGCGGATCGTGGCGGGCGAGACATTCGGCGATCCGGTCCGACACATGCCGGGCGTTCTGGAGCACCCGGCGGCGCACCGAGGCATCGACCAGGGCCCGGCGCTGCACCAGCCGCGCCAGGCCGGGGTCGTTGCGATAGGCGCTGAAGATGATCTCGACATAGAGCGCCAGCAGCTCATCCTTCGACGCCGCAGGCTCGATCTGCTGCGCCACGAACTCGTCGAACTCACGGCGGCGCGCATCATAATAACCGTTGATCACGGTATAGAGCACCGCGTCCTTGTCGGCGAAGCGGCGATAGAGCGCGCCGGGCGACAGGCCGGCCTCGGTCGCGATATCGACCACCGAGGTGCCCTCATAGCCTTTGGCCATGAACAGTTTCAGCGCCGCGTCGAGGATCAGGTGGAGCGTGCGCCGGCTGCGCTCCTGGCGCACCTCCAGCGTCCATTGCGACACATCGGACCAGACGATGCCCGTCCCCTTCGTCGCCATCTGCCCGCTTTCGCCTTCGCTGCCCCGGGCGCCCAGAGTCCCGATGCCCTCCATCAGTCAATCACCAGCCCCGGTCAATTATGTAAATACACATTTGCAAAACTGGATGGGGGCTATATGTGAATCATAAATTGCATTTTACGGCATGGCTTGTCTCCTCATCGAGCAGCCATGCCGAGCCAGGAGGGGCCGGATGTCGTCACCAAGATACACGATCCACATCTACAACTATCATCCCGACGACATCCTCCATCTGGCGGTCCATGCCGATCGGCTAGGCTTCGAGGCGTTGTGGGCGGGCGAGCATTATATCCTCCCGCAATCCTATTCGGGCGAGCACCCGTCGGAAGCGGCCGACGGTGCGGCGCACAAGGCACTGACAGCGAACGTGCTGGGCCCGCATGTCCGCATCTATGATCCCTGGTTCCTGCTCGGCATGGTGGCGGGTGCCACCAAGTGGCTGAAGATCGGCACCGCGATCGTGATCGTCCCTCTCAACAATCCGTTGCTGCTGGCGCGCCACACCGTCACCGCGCATGATCTGTCTGGCGGGCGCTTCATGCTCGGCACCGGCGCGGGCTGGCTGCGCGAGGAATTCGACGCGGTGGGCATCCCGTTCGAGCAGCGCGGCTCCCGTCTCGACGAGACGATCGAAATCCTGCGCAAGGCCTGGGCCGGCGGCTATTTCGGCCATGAAGGCCGGCACTTCCGCTTCGATCCCGTACAGATTTCGTCCCACCCTGTGGATGTGCCGATCATCTGTGGCGGCAATTCGGGGCCGGCGCTGCGCCGCGTCGCCAGGGTGGCGGATGCGTGGATTAACTCGGCCAACATCACCCTCGACCAGGCCCGCCGCCTGCGCGAGACGATCGTCGCCGAACGCGAGGCGCAGGGCTCCGCAGGGCGGCCCTTCCGCTATTATGTGAAGCCGTTCCACAATGCCGACGTTCCCGGCTTTATCGACGCCGGTTTCGAGGACATCGTGCTGTGGGGGCCGAATGTTTGGTCAGACGATCCGGCCGTGCCGCTCGACCAGAAGATCCGCCAACTCGAATCCGTCGCGGCCGAGCTTGGTATCCGGGCGCCCGCAGACCGACAGGGAGACAGCCAATGAGTTCCGAAGCCAAGCGCCGCATCCGCGAGTTGATGGAGCTCTATTGCCGTGCCTGGGATCGTGCCGATATCGAACTGGCGCTGAGCATCTGGCATCCCGACGGCACCGCGCAATATCTCACCGAGCCTGTGCGCGACGTGCGCACGATGATTCCCGAGCGGTTGTCCGCGCGGCGCGCGACACAGGTGGTAACGTCCCATCAGGTCACCAATGCGGTGATCGCGGTCGAGGGCGACCGGGCGGTGAGCGAAGCCTATGGAACCGCCTGGCAGCAGCAGCCCGGCGAGAATGGCGCGATCATGCAGATCCATTTCTTCAGCCGCTATCTCGATAGCTGGTCGTGCCGCGATGGCCGCTGGGGGCTCGATCATCGCCGCGTGCTGCTCGATGGCCACAGCGTATCGAGCTTCGAACCACTGCCGGCGCTCCAGGCGGCCACCGGGCTCGGCCGGATGGGGCCCGACGACCCCTCCTACGCGCATCTCGCCTCGCTGAAAGCCGTGGGATGAGCCAGCGCCAGTGGATCGTGCGCGGCAAGCCGCTGGGCCGTGCGATCGAGCCATCGGATCATGAGCTGGTCGAGGCGCCGGTGCGCGAACCGGAAGCGGGCGAACTGCTGGTCCGGGTAGAATGGCTCGGGATCGATCCGGCGCAGAAGAGCTGGATCGAGCAGGATGTCGGCTACATGGCCCAGGCCGGCGCCGATCAGGTCCAGCCCGGCTATGGCGCGGGGACGGTGCTGCGCAGCGCCCATCCCGATTATGCGGTGGGCGACCGGGTGATGGGCCTGCTGGGATGGCGGGAGCGTGCCACGGTGGCGGTGTCCGATGTGGAGAAGCTGCCCGACGGCGTCGCACCCGAACTGGCGCTCGCCTGCCTCGGCAATACCGGGCGCACCGCCTATCTGGCGCTGACCAAGGTCGGGCGGCCCAAGCCCGGCGACACGCTGTTGATCTCGGCGGCGGCGGGGGCGACCGGATCGCTCGCGGGACAGATCGGCAAGCTGGCCGGATGCCGCGTCGTCGGGATCGCCGGGGGGCCGCAGAAGTGCGCGATGCTGGTCGAGCAACTCGGCTTCGACGATGCCATCGACTATAAGGCCGGAAATGTCCGCCGGCGGCTCAAGGAAAGCTGTCCGGACGGGATCGATATCTTCTTCGACAATGTCGGCGGGGAACTGCTCGATCAGGCGCTGGCGCGCTTGGCCAAGGGCGCCCGCGTCGTGATCTGCGGCGGCATCGCACGATATAATGCCGATCCCCGCGATCCGGCGCAGATGCCGCCCGGGCCGCGCAACTATTTCAACCTGGTGTTTGCGGGAGCGACGATGGGCGGCTTCCTGATTTTCGACGAACAGACCGACTGGCCGAAGGCGGATGCCCGGCTGATCCCCTGGCTAAAAGAACAGCGGATCAAACCACTGCTGGATATCGCCGAGGGACTGGAGAATGCTCCTGCCGCGCTGGCCCGCCTGTTCGCGGGCGGCAATGTCGGCAAGCAACTCGTCCGTCTTTGAGCGGGCGACGGAAGGAACAGGCAGGATGACCGCGATACTCAAGGGCATAAGGGTGTTGGAGGTGGCCGAATATGTGATGGCGCCGGCCGCCGCCGCCGTGCTGGCGGACTGGGGCGCGGACGTCATCAAGGTCGAGCATGCCGAGCGCGGCGACATGGTCCGCTCGACCACCTCCTGGGGCGTGCGGCCGGGCATCAACGGCTTCACCTATGTCTGGGAGGCATTCAACCGGGGCAAGCGCTCGATCGGGCTCGACCTGTCCAAGCCCGAGGCGCGGGAGATATTGTACGACCTGATCCGCAAGGCCGATGTCTTCGT
Organism: Rhizorhabdus dicambivorans; assembly: GCF_002355275.1. Taxonomy (NCBI): domain Bacteria; kingdom Pseudomonadati; phylum Pseudomonadota; class Alphaproteobacteria; order Sphingomonadales; family Rhizorhabdaceae; genus Rhizorhabdus; species Rhizorhabdus dicambivorans. Next base: position 717,537 of record NZ_CP023449.1, read on the forward strand.
CACCAATTTCCTGCCGCGCTCGCGCCAGAAGCTGGGCATCGATGTCGACGATGTCCGCAGGATCAATCCCGACATCATCTACGGCCGGGGATCGGCCTATGGCCCTCACGGCCCCGATGCCGCGAAGGGCGGTTTCGACGGGCTGACCTATTGGGAGGAGACCGGCGCCAGCCTGTCGGCGATGCCGCGCGAGGATGGCGATCTCGTCTCGCTGCCCGCGCCGGCGTTCGGCGACAGCCAGGTGGGCATGGCCTTTGCCGGGGGGCTCGTCGCCGCGCTGTTCCACCGCGAACGGACGGGTGAGGCGCTGGTGGTCGACAGTTCGCTGCTGTCGGGCGGCATGTGGGCGATGCAGGCGGCGCTGGTCGGCGCTAACCTGTGCGGAGTGGAGATGCTGCGCAACGGTGATCGCTCCAAGGCCGCGAGCCCGCTGACCAACAGCTATCGAACCAGTGACGGCCATTTCATCGCGCTGGCGATGCTGCAGGGCGACAAATATTGGAAGGATCTGTGCGATCTGATGGAGCGCCCCGATCTGGCGTCGAATCCGCGCTATGTCGATGTCGAGGCGCGGGGCATCAACAATGTCGCGCTGATCGCCGAACTCGATCGGATTTTCGCGCAGCATCCGCTGGCCCACTGGCAGGCGCTGTTGTCGACGCAGGACGGGCAGTGGGCGACGGTGCAGCCGGTGGGCGCCCTCAACCGCAATGCCCAGGCCCTCGCCAACGGTTTCGTCCAGACGGTGGACTATGGCGGCGGGAGATCGATCAACCTCGTCGCGTCGCCGGTGATGTTCGACGGCGCTTCGCCCGACCTGGCTCCGGCGCCCGAACTGGGCGTGGATACCGAAATGGTATTGAACGAGGATCTGGGGATCGACTGGGATCGGATCCTCGAACTCAAGGAAATCGGCGCCATAACCTGAGCGGGCCGGTGCGGGGAGCCCCGCTACGCCGGAATGGCGCCTCCGCCGATCCGGAGCATCGTCGCGCGCTCGTACATGTCGCGGATCAGCGGGTCGCGCTCCTGCGCGCGGATCGCCACCTGGAAGGGCAGGGTCCGGCGCCGGACGAAGCGCAGTTCGACCAGCGCCCCCCGCGTCAGATGGTCGCGCACCATGATTTCCGGCACGAAAGCCATGCCGCCGCCGGACATGGCGACGTCGACCATTGCGCGGACATTGTTGCTCAGGTTGATCACCGCTCCCCCCAAGCCGCCCTCGTCGAGGCTCGCCAGCGCCACCGCATGGATCGGCGAATGCGAATGGAGCACCCAGATCGGGACGCCTTTGGGCTGCGCCTCGGGATCGAGCCCGAGCACCGGGCTCGCGATCCAGATCATCTCCACTTCCCCGATCCGCTGGGTGTGGATGTTGGGCGTGGACAGCGGACCCGACAGGAAGATCAGGTCATGCGTCGCGCCCAGCAGCTTGCGCAGCATCGCCTGCGACAGGTCTATCTCAACCTCCAGGGTCGCACGCGGCATCTCCGCCTTGAGATCGGCGAGGAAGGCGGGGAGGCAGGTCGCGGCCGCAATCTCGCCGGCTCCGATGCGGATGATGCCCGACGCCCCCTCGAAACTGCTCGATTGCAGCAGGGTCCGCTCGATCGTGCCCCAGAGCGGTTCGCAGTCCCTGACCAGTTCGCGCCCGCGCACGGTCAGCGCCATGGTGCGACCGGCTCTCTGGAAGATCGGATAGCCGATCTGGCTTTCCAGTTCCCGCATCCGGGCCGAGATCGCCGGCTGGGTGGTGTTGAGGCGTTCGGCGGCCGCGGCGAAGGTGCCGAGGCGGCTGATCCACAACAGGGTTTCGAGATGGTAGAGTGAAAGCCGTCTCATAAGAGTTGTTGATGTATATCGTAAGAAAACAACAATTGGAACTTATGGCTGTGATCCGCTAGCCCACCCGTCAGGGAGATGCGCATGACCAAAATCTATTCCTCCGCCGAGGCAGCGCTCGAAGGCCTGTTGTTCGACGGCATGACGATCTGTTCGGGCGGGTTCGGCCTGTGCGGGATTCCGGAACGGCTGATCGACGCAATCGCGGCCTCCGGCGTGAAGGGGCTCACCGTTGCCTCGAACAATGCCGGCATCGACGGCGAGGGCCTCGGCAAGCTGCTGCGCACCCGTCAGATCGCCAAGATGATCTCCTCCTATGTCGGCGAGAACAAGGAGTTCGAGCGGCAATATCTGGCCGGAGAACTCGAGGTCGAATTCTCCCCGCAGGGCACGCTTGCGGAGCGGATGCGCGCCGGTGGTGCCGGCATCCCCGGCTTCTACACCAAGACCGGTGTGGGAACCCTGGTGGCCGAGGGCAAGGAGACCAAGGAGTTCGACGGCCAGACCTATGTGCTGGAACGGGGCATCCGTTCGGACATCTCGATCATCAAGGGCTGGAAGGCCGACGAGAGCGGCAACCTGATCTTCAACAAGACCGCCCGCAACTTCAACCATCCGGCGGCGACCGCGGGCAGGATCTGCATCGCCGAGGTGGAGGAGATCGTGCCGGTCGGTTCGATCGATCCCGATCATGTCCACCTGCCCGGCGTCTATGTGAAGCGGCTGGTGCTCGGCGCGCCTTACGACAAGAAGATCGAGTTCCGCACCGTGCGGCAGAGGGAGACGGCATAATGGCCTGGGATCGCAACCAGATGGCGGCGCGCGCCGCCCAGGAGCTGCAGGACGGCTTCTACGTCAACCTCGGCATCGGCATCCCGACCCTGGTCGCCAACAACATCCCCGCCGGGATGACGGTGACGCTCCAGTCGGAGAACGGCATGCTCGGCATCGGCCCTTTCCCCTATGAGGGCGAGGAGGATGCCGACCTGATCAACGCCGGCAAGCAGACGATCAGTGCGCTGCCCTCGTCGAGCTTCTTCAGCTCAGCCGACAGCTTCGCGATGATCCGGGGCGGCCATATCGACCTGACGGTGCTTGGCGCGATGGAAGTCGCCGAGAATGGCGACATCGCCAACTGGATGATCCCGGGCAAGATGATCAAGGGCATGGGCGGCGCGATGGACCTCGTCGCCGGCGTCAAGAAGATCATCGTCGTCATGGAACACAACGCCAAGGACGGCAGCCCGAAGTTCATCCCGGCCTGCACCCTGCCGCTGACCGGCCAGAATGTGGTCGACATGATCGTCACCGATCTGGCGGTGTTCCAGCGGCCCGATCATGATTCTCCGTTCCGGCTGATCGAAACCGCCCCCGGCGTCACCGCCGAGGAGGTCGCCGCCAAGACGACGGCTCATTATCTGAGCTGAGCGCGGGCTCCACCCGGTCGTCGTGCCGAAACAAGGGCGACCTTCTCGCGAAGGGGCGTTTGCGTAAACAGTCGTTGAGCCGACACTCGTCATCCTCGCGCATGCGGGGATGACGACAAAAAAGGGGGGTGATGGCCCCCTTTTTCGGCATGACGAAATTGGATGGCGCTTCCTCAGAACCGGAAGGCGATCGAGGCGAGCAGCCGATCCGACGCTTTCGAGGTCCCGGTGGCGACGGTGCGGTTGCCGGGGCGGTGGGCGTAGAGCGCCTCGATCGCGAAGGCTGGCGGGCCGATCAGGCGGAGGCCGCCGCCGAACGAGGTGAAGCGCCCGCTGGGATTGCCAGCGCCTGCCTTCCAGATGCGGACATGGTCGGCGAAGGCGAAGATCTGCGGGTGGGGATTGCCGTTCGCGAACAGGTCCAGCCGGGGTTCGAGCCGCACGCCCAGGGCGCGATCGGCCGAGGCGGCGCCGGGATCATAGCCGCGTCCGATCGTGTAGTTGCCGATCGCATATTGCTCGAAGCCGAGCAGCGGGCCGCTGGCCCATTGTCCGTCGATGGTCCCCGCCAGGCTGAAGGCCGGCCCCCAGGCGATGACATCCTCGATCGTGGCCCGGACGACGGTGGCGGTGCTGTCGGCGCCGGGCCGGCTGGTCGCGGTGCTGCCGCTGGAACTGGCGCCGAGGATGGCCAGCCCCCGCCGCAGTTCGACCTGTCCGTTCAGCATGTGCCGGCCGCGCTGGGCGCTGCCGGACAGGCGAAGATAGGCCACGCGCAGCTCGTCCCTCGTCCTGATCGGCACGTTGAAAGGGAAGACCAGGATCCGCGCCCGCTGGTCGGTGATATCCAGCCCCGCCCCGAGGCGGAGCTCGCCTTCCGGCGAGCGTAACAGCTGGCGCGACAGGTCGATGCCGCCGACCGCCGATCGCGACCGGATATCGAAGCCCGGCAGGCTGGGGCGCGTCCAGGCATAGCTGAACCGCGCACCCAAAGTCAGGCGCCTGCCATTGCCGATATAATGGCCGAGCTGGACCACCCTTTGCTCATGCCCGCCCAGCGCGATCGAGGCGCCGAGATAGGAACGATCGTACAGGCCGGTCAGCCCATAGGCCTCGACCCGGCTGGTCGCGTTCACCGGCCCGATTGCCTGCGATCCGAGATTGTCCAGCGCCGCGACGAGGCCGACCGGATCATGGTCGACAGCCAGTTCGCCCAGGATCGCCCCGGTCCCGGTTCCGGCGGGGCGCAGGGTGAGGGTGATGGACAGGCCCGGAATGTCATCGATCGCCAGCAGCATGCGTTCGAGCTCGCGCTGGTTGACCGGGCGCAGCGCCTTGATTTCGGCAAGGCGGGGGGCGAGCCGGCGGGCATAGCGGCCGGGCCGGCCGGTCAGGCGGACATCCGCGAAATGGGCGAGGATCACGTCGAGGCGCGCTATGCCGCCATCGATGTCCTGCGGGGGGATGCTGACCGCGGCGATATAGCCGGCCACGCGCAGCGCCTCGGCCGCACGGTCCCGCAGCGCGCACAGGCCCGACACCGGCTGGAGCCCCGCCGTCGGGCGGATCGGGGCGAGCAGCACGCGGATCTCGGCCGGCAGTGGCGTACCATCGGCCGATGCGAACTCGGCCGCGCGCAGGTCGATCTCCTCGGCCGAAGGGGCGAGGTCGCAGGGCGGCCGTGCCGAGCGGTCGTCGATCGTGACCTTGGGCTGGCCGGTTGGCGCGGCGGGCACGGCGGGGGCGATCTGCTCGCGGCTGGGCAGGCCGGTCGCCGCCTGTTGCGCGGCGCCGGACGATGCGGTCAGCAGCGGAACGCAGATCCAGGCATGGCGGACGAAACGGCGATCAGGCGGCCAGCGCGTCATTCGCTCCATAGGCCAGGGGCAGCTTCAGCTCGGCCTTGAAGCCTTCGCTCGTCCGGTACAGCCGCACGTCGCCGCCATGGGCGCGGGCGATCGAGCGGCAGACGGCGAGGCCGAGGCCATTGCCGCGCTTGCCGCCGATCTGGGCGCTGGTCGAGCGGTAGAAGGGCTCGAAGGCGCGCTCCAGATCCTCCTCGGGCAGGCCGGGTCCTTCGTCGATCACCGCGACATAGGCCTCGCCCCGGTCGGTCCGCAGGCAGATGCGGGCGCGATCGCCATATTTGACGGCATTGTCGATCAGATTGGCGAACAGCCGGCGCATCGCCATCACATCGATCTCGACCGGCGCGTAGGGCAGCGGATCGACTGTCACCGGATTGCCGATGAAGGCGGCGTCCTCGGCGACATCCTCGACGATGGTGCGCAGGTCGAGCTTCTCGCGCACGCCCGGGATCGATGCGTCGCGGATGAAGTTCAGGACCGAGGAGATCATCGCCTCCATCTCCTCCAGCTCCTCGACCATGCCCTCCCGCATGCGATCGTCGTCTATCTCCTCGACGCGGAAGCGCAGCCGGGTCAGCGGGGTACGCAAATCATGGCTGATCGCGCCGATCATCGCCGTGCGGTCGCTGACAAAGCTGCGCAGCCGGTTCTGCATCAGGTTGAAGGCGTGCGCGGCGCGGCCGACCTCCGCTGGCCCGTCGAGGTCGAGCACGTCGGCGGTCGGATCGCGGCCGAGTTGCTCGGCCGCTTCGGCGAAGCGTTCGAGCGGCTTGCTCATCCGCCGTGCGAACAGCCAGCCGAGTGGCGCCACGATCGCGAAGGCGATCAGGAACCAGAGCAGCACCCGGCGCTGCCAGGTGTTGAGGAAGGGCGGGGGCGCCGGCTGCACGACCGACCAGCGGCCATCTGCCATCCGCATCGCGGCGATGAAGTCACCCTCGACGAAGGGCGCGGGCGCGAGGCCGAACAGGCCGCGCTGGCGCACGGGCGGCGTGCTGGAATAGCTGGAGGGCGAGGTGACGTCCTCCTCCGTGCCGGTCGGGACGGACATGGGCGCGGCGGCCTCGGCCACGGTTGCGGGCGGTGGGCCGACGACGGGGGCCGGTGCCGGTGATGCGGCTGGGGACGGTGCCCCCGCGACGGGCGCGTAGGCATGGACGGCGGGCGGCGCGATCAGGTCGGCCTGGGGGACGATGATCGCCGGCCGGCTCTCGGCGGGAACGCGCAGCACCGGATCGAGCTGCGAGGAGGAGGGGTTGACCGGCAGCAGGTTCGACCGGCCGATCATGTCGAGGCTGCGGCGGATCAGCGGCGTGGCGCCCACCGGCTTCTTGTCGATGCTGCCATCTGGCTCGGCGGTGGGTACCGGCTGGATGACCTGCGCCCCGCTCGGCGCGCGCAGCAGCGGGGGTATCGTCTGGCCGCGATCACCCTCGATCCGGACGCGGCGTTCGGAACGCACGACTTTGTCGATCACGCCCCCGGTGGTTCCGTCTGGGGGCGTGGTGGTGCTTTCGTCTATCCGGATATGGCCCCGGCCTTCCCAGCGGCCGCCTTCGGCCCGCGGCGCGGCCGATCGCCATGGATTGCGTGCGACCCCGGTTCCATCGCCATCGGTAGGGTGCTGTGCGCCCAACCGTCCGCGCGCGAACCGGCCGGTCGCCGCAGGTGTGCCGTCGACGGCTTCGACCACGAAGGAAGCCGGGCGGAAATGAGCCGCATCGCCGGGAAGCTCCGCACCGTCATCGGCCATTGCCAGCTTGCGCGTGGCGACGGTGCCGGCGAAGGGCAGCGGCGTGTAGAAGCTCAGCCGCACATCGGCGGGGTCGACGCCGAGCAACTCGGCAAGCTCGCGCCGCGATCGTTCGGAGACCAGCCAGCCGCGGCCGCGCAGCTCGGGCGCGTCGGCCTGGACCATGTGTTCGAACTTGCGGTCCGATCCCTCGCCACGCAGCGCCTTCGCCACCGACGACAGCGTATATTGCGGCGTCGGCTCCGGAGGCAGCAGCAGGGTCAGCAGCAGGGTGACCAATTGGGCGACCACCAGACCGGCGGTCAGCAGCACGACGATCTGCACCGCGAGCGCCGGCCCCTGCCAGGGACGGATGATCGAGAGCTTCCTCATGGCCCCCATCATGCCATGGCTTGGGCCGTTGATCCATCGTTCTGCACGATTCGCCGCTGCAGGGACCGTGAAGACCAATCGATGGCGGAAAACCGCGGATGAGCGCGCGGCCGAACCGAGGTCGGCCGTCCGGAGGAACGAGTGGCTGGCATTCGAAGGCGAGGACGGCCATCATATCGGTCATGGACCTGGCCACGAGCATCCTCATCGTCGACGACGATCCCGGTATCCGGAACCTGATGTCGTCCTTCCTCGACAAGCACGGCTATCATACCGACACCGCCTGCGACCCGATCGAGATGCGTGAGCGGCTGGCGCAGCATCGTTTCGATCTGATCGTGCTGGATGTGATGATGCCGCGCGAGGACGGGTTGACCGCCCTGCGCGAACTGCAGCGCGACGATGCCCCGCCGGTGATCATGCTGTCGGCGGTGGGCACCGACGTCGACCGGATCGTCGGGCTGGAAATGGGGGCGGACGACTATCTCGCCAAGCCTTGCAATCCGCGTGAGCTGCTGGCGCGGATCCGCACCGTGCTGCGCCGTCGCCGCGTCAGGACGCCCGGGCAGAACGGCCCGGAATCGCAGCCGGCCGACGAGAAGCGCTTCTCGGGCTGGCGCATCCATATGGGGGTGCGCACGCTGCATGATCCGGCGGGCGAGCAGGTGCCGCTGTCGGACAGCGAGTTTCGGCTGCTGCGCGCCTTTGTTGAGCATCCCCGCCGGGTGCTGACCCGCGATCAGCTGCTCGACTATTCCGGTGGTGCGGACGCGGAGGTCTATGACCGCGCGATCGATGTCCAGGTCAGCCGGCTGCGCCGCAAGCTTGCCGGAGGAGGCGGGCAGGATCTGATCCGCACGGTGCGCAACGAAGGCTATATGTTCTTTCCGGTGGTGGAGTGATCTCAGGCGGCGATGCGGACCGATGACGGGGCCGCGACCGGCGCTGGCAAGGTCTGCAATTCGTCGAGGCACAGCTGGCCGTGGCGGCGCCAGGAGAGATTTCCGCTGGTCCATTGCCGCGCGCGCAGGCCCATCGCGGTGCGCAGGGCCGGGTGGCGCAGCGCCGCATCGAGCGCGCGGCTGATCGCCTCCCTGGAACGGCCGTCGACGACGAAGCCGGTCTCGCCGTCCCGGACCAGCTCGGCGGGGCCGCCCTCGCGCCCGACGATGCAGAGCAGGCCGTTGGCCATCGCATCGGCCACGCCGACGCCGAAGCCTTCGACATCGGCGCCCTGCTCGAGCGCGATCTGCGGATGGAGGAAGATGTCGGCTTCGGCCTGAAGCCGCTGCAATTCGGCATCGTCAACTTGGCCGAGCAGCATGACATGTTCGCTAAGGCCGAGATCGTCGATCAGTTCCTGGAGCCGGGCGCGGTCGGGCCCGTCGCCGGCGATGCGGTAGCTCAGCGCATGGCCGGCGTGGAGCGCGGTGCGCACCGCGAACAGGGCCGAGGCGATGTTCTTGCGTGGCAGCAGCCGGCCGATGGTGATGATCCGCGCCGGGCCGGTGCCCCGCGACAGGATTGCGCCACGATCGGCCGCGCGCATCGGGCTGGTGCCGCCGCGTGCGACGACGCAGCGCCCCGCCAGGTGCGGGAGGCGCTCGATCAGCAGGGCGCGGGCGGTTTCGCTGACCGCGACGATGCGGGTGCAGCGGTCAAGCACGAAGCGCATCAGCCGGAAGGCGGATCCCTGGGGCCGCGCGATCTCGCGGCCGTGGATGGTGACGATCAGCGGCACCGCGAAGGGCAGCGCCGGGATCGCCGCGCGCCACGTGCAGGCATGGATGGCTGCGGGCAGCGGGCCCCGGAACCAGGCGGCGAACAGAGCGCAAAGCAGCCGGATCTGCAGCGCCAGCCCATGGCGGGAACCGACGTCGCGCAGGCGGTGTGTGTCCTGCTCGATGCGGCGCCGGCCGGCGGAGGAGCGGACGAAGAGCGATAGCGACCAGCCCAGTTCGGCATAGGCGGTGGCCATCGCGCGGGCATAGGCGGCGCCACTGCCGGTGTCTGGGCCGAAGGCGCGCGAGACCAGCCAGATTCTTCCACGCGGCGCGGCCGCCCCGGACCGGTCGAAGCGCGAAGGATCGTGAAACATATACGCCACCCCCAGTCTGACAGCGGCAGGCTGGGCCCTCCGCGTAACGGCTATATGTCGGCGCGTTGCAACAAGATTGCAGCATAGCCGGGAATCGCCTTGCTCCGCGGAATCCTGTCCTTGCGCCGTCGCGTCCGGCCAGCTGCGCCATGCCCGTGAGGGGGGCTGGGCCGGCTGTTCCCAGGGAAAGAAGTCGCGAGCGACAAGCGGGGCTTGCGAAACGTCGTATCTATAGGTAACAATGTTTCTATCAAGAGGAGAATCTCATGCGGACGCGAATAACCGAACTGTTTGGCATCCAGCATCCCATCATGCAGGGAGGCATGCATTTCGTCGGGCTGGCGGAACTCGCGGCGGCGGTTTCCAATGCCGGCGGACTGGGGATCATCACCGGTCTGACCCAGCGCACCCCCGAACTCCTCGCCCGAGAAATCGCCCGCTGCCGGGACATGACCGACAAGCCGTTCGGCGTGAACCTGACCTTCCTGCCGACCTTCAGCAAACCGCCCTATCCGGAATATATCCAGGCGATCGCCGAAGGCGGCGTGCGGATCGTGGAGACGGCAGGGCGCAGCCCGGAAGCCCATATGCCGGCCCTCAAGACGGCTGGCATCAAGGTGATCCACAAATGCACCTCGGTGCGGCATGCGCTGAAGGCCGAAGCGATCGGGTGCGACGCGGTGAGCGTCGACGGCTTCGAATGCGGCGGCCATCCCGGTGAAGACGATATTCCGAACATGATCCTGCTGCCCACCGCCGCCGACCGGCTGCGCATCCCGTTTCTAGCGTCGGGCGGAATGGCCGATGCGCGCAGCCTGGTCGCCTCGCTGGCGCTGGGCGCGGACGGCATAAACATGGGCACCCGCTTCCTCGCCACGCAGGAAGCTCCGGTGCACGACAATGTCAAAAAGGCGCTGCTGGAAGCAAAGGAGACCGATACCCGGCTGATCATGCGGTCCCTGCGCAACACCGAGCGGGTGCTCAACAATTCCAATGTCGCGCGCCTCGTCGAGATCGAGCGGGAGAAGGGCGACAGCTTGACCATCGACGACATCCATGATCTCGTCGCGGGCGTGTATCCGAAGGTGATGGTCGATGGCGACATGGATGCCGGCGCGTGGAGTTGCGGCATGTCCGTCGGCCTGATCCACGATATTCCGACGGTTGCCGTGCTGATCGGCCGGATCATGGCCGAGGCCGAGACCCTGATCCGCCAGCGCCTGGCGGGCGTGCTCGACACGGCTGATCCCGAGCCCGCCCTCGCATGACGTCGGTTCCGGACGTCAGGCGCTTCGGCGACGTTCGGGCCGTGCGTGCCACCATGGAAGGCGAGACCCGCGCCGCCCTGCTGGACGCTGCCGCGGTGCTGCTCAGCGAGGAGGGGCCGTCGGCTTTGACCGTTCGCCGGGTGGCCGACGCGGTCAACGCGTCGACCAAGATGATCTACACCCATTTCGGCGGCAAGGATGGCCTGTTCAACGCCCTTTATCTGCACAGCTTTGCCGGCCTGACCCGCGCCTTCCAGGCCGAGCTGGCCGAGCAGGATCCGTTTGCGCGGCTCGAGAAGATGATTGCCGCCTATCGCGCCTTCGCACTGGGCGAGGCGTCGCTCTACAATGTGATGTTCGGGGATCTGGGCCGAGCCTGGCAGGCCCCCGTCGAAAGCCGGCGCCAGGCCTGGACCAGCTTCGAGACGCTTCGCGACACGGTCAGGCTCTGCCTCCCGCCGGAGCGCGCCGCGGAAGCCAGCAGGATCAGTTATCTGTTGTGGGCGGCCATGCATGGCGTCGTGAGCCTCGAACTCCGCAAGCTGCTGGGAAATGCCGAGGACGGCCAACAACTCTACGGGCTTGCCGTATCATCCGTCTACGAGGCCCAGGGGCTGCGGCGATAGGGGCCAACCGCCTTTCGCACCATGGAGAGAGGATTCCGCAAGGGGCCGTCACGGGCGCTATGAGCGCGCCACCGTGATGCGGCGGCATGCCGATCAGGTAGTGTCGTCCGGATTGGCATGGAGATGGCGGCGCGGGAGTCTGTTGGAATCTCGTTCGTGATGGTTCGCCGTCAGTCAGAAATCTCAGGAATTACCGGGTAATTCCTGTTTCTGCGATTCCCTAGATTCGATCACGTTCCTACAGATTCGGCTCATTTAATGGGAAGGATTTTGGGAAGTGGGAAAGCTGACGGCATTGAGGGTCAAGAGCCTGAAAACGCCCGGTCGCTATGCCGATGGCGACTGCCTGTATCTCTATGTCCATAGCGCTGAAAGCCGCTCATGGATGTTGCGGGTGCAGTTCCAAGGCAAGGTGGCTGAGATGGGACTCGGGTCTGAAAAGGTCATCTCACTCGCGGAGGCCCGAGAGATCGCCGCGACCAATCGCAAGCTGTTCAAGGCGGGCATCGATCCACGCGCTCTCAAGCGCATCGCCGCAGCGCAGCCAACCGTTCCAACCTTCGAACAGGCGGCGGAGCAGGTTCACCGTGACCGGCAAGCTGGATGGCGCAACGGCAAGCATCAGGTGCAATGGCTCTCCTCTCTGCGGATGCACGCATTTCCGACCTTGGGAAAAATGCTGCCCGATGAGATCGACGCCGCCCAGATTATCGAAACCCTGCTGCCAATCTGGCAAAAGCGGCCTGAGACGGCGCGACGTGTGAAGCAGCGCATCCTCATCGTCCTGAATTGGGCGAATTCGAAGGGATATCGCAATACTGAGGCACCGCTCCGCGCTGTCGAAGCCGGGTTAGCACGGCAACCGAAGAAGGATCGCCATTTCGCGGCGCTTCCATACACCGAAGCCTCTGATCTATTGCGGAGATTGGAAGCGAACATGTCGAGCGGTCGGCTTGCTCTCCGATTTCTCATCCTCACTGCTGCCCGTTCCGGGGAAGTCCGGGGGGCGACTTGGGGCGAGATTGATTTCGCAGCCAAACTTTGGACCATTCCTGCTGGGCGTATGAAAGCAGGGCGAGAGCACGTCGTACCGCTATCTCCCGCCGCGCTTTCCGTGCTGCGGTGCGCTCATCAGGGCAGGACGGGCAAGACCGGCGACGCCGAACCGATCTTTCCCGGGCAGCGTGGCGGACAATTGTCGGACATGACGCTGACGAAGGTTCTGCGAACCGCTACGTCGGAATCAGCGACTGTCCACGGCTTTCGATCCAGCTTTCGAGATTGGGCTGCGGAAAAAACGGACTTCGACGGGGCGGTCGTGGAGGCGGCGCTCGCTCACACCAACCCGAACAAGGTAGAAGCGGCCTATCGACGGACGAACTATTTGGAAAAGCGCCGCCGACTCATGAGGCTGTGGGCCGTGTTTTTGAGGCGAGGCAGCGCCTGAGTGCGTGATGCAGCGGGGAAGGTCGCCCGCCTCCGGCAATGGACCGCTGCGTTCGCGTTGGATCGTCAAGGAGCGTGTGCGGGTTGAGAAGCGATTTGTTCGCGGACGTTCGACACGGTTTCATAGCTGTCCAACAGGGACGGTCTAATTCGCCGACGTTGGAGGCCGGTCGCGATTGTACGAGGCCGACCTCCAACAACTGATGCACACCTAACTTGTTCGTTGAAGTTCGCGACGCGCCAGAATCTGTTCCGCCTCTGCTCGGCGTGCTCTGTAAGCCTTGGTGTAAAGGCTTTGGTCTCTGTTGTGCAGGATGCTCAGCGGAATGGGGTCCATGTTCCGTTCGATTGCTCTCAGCGCCTCTTCGCGCGCCTCTGGCGTCATGGTTGGGGGTGCTGCCTCGATCAAGTCGGCAGAATCATTGCTGCAATCGGTTGTTGGTGAGTGGGGCGTAAGTAGCTGTTCTAGATCGTCGCTTCGAATAAGTGTACGTTTCCCGAGTTTAACCACGGGAAGCCGGCCTTGCTTGATAATGGCGTATAGCGTCGTTCGACCGAGGCCGGTCGCTTTTGCGACCTCATCGATACTGTAAGCCAATCGAGCATTGTTAGTGATGGAACGAGTTGAGGGGGGTGCAATCATTTCGTCCTCCATGGTTGGAAAGACTCATTGAAAGCGTACAACAGAGAACGCAATCGAGCATAACCGTACTTACCGGGTAAGAGTTAAGATAATTCGGTCTGTATATCTGTCACTCACCGGCGTAGCACATTGTTGAAGATCCGTAATGAAATGAACTTGAACTCCGTTCATAAGGAGGGTCACTTTTTTTAGAATTAACTGGTAACTCTATCTCTCTTTATTTTAAACTCAATGTCTGAAAATTGATTCAGAAAATATAATAAATATAAAGGCTTAGTCAGAGTTATCCGGTAAAAATCAAAAAAGTGACTTTGCTATAGACCGAAGGTCAGGCGCTTTGAGCCGTTCGTTGGGGTGGCCTCCTACGCCATTATTCCACGGACTGGTCTGTGAGGGCCGTGTGGCATGGATAACCTTTAGGCGGCTCTCGGTGTGCTCTATTTGGCTCAACGCGCTCTAAGGGAGCTCCTAGGCCCTTATAGAAGCATATTTCGTCGAGACTGTCATAATTCGAACGAACTTGGCTCTCGGAGGAAGGCTTCTGCGATATGGAGAGCCGAAACATGTTGATTGTGAACATGAGCATCCCCGCACGGGCACTCATCGACATGCGCTTCTCGCAACCACATGCCATTTGTCCCTCGGCGATAGAACCATCCGGTATTAAAGCCAGCGCGGGTCATTTCGAGTCCCGGATGTTCAACAAGCAGTTCACAAATCTCGAACAGATCGTCGGCGCGTGGGATGACGCCAATCCCTTTCTGGTACATCGTCAAATGCCCCATGTTGGCGTGTTGGATCAGTTCATCAATCTCGAAGGCTACGGTGCCGTGCTTGGATATGAGCGCCTCGACGTTTGGAAAAAGCATCGGCGTAGCTTTGTCTGCTGATCCAAAAAGCACGATGTTTGGAACGTTGACGCTTATACCCCCCACTGGATCCCCGTCGATTGACTTGAACGTCTCGACTATCTTGGCTCCACGGAAAAATGCCGTCCGTGGCCAAGCAATTTTGACGTAACTCTCGTGATATTCTGGCAAATCGAGCGCGCGCTTCATGGAAGGTATCTGGATTTTCGAATCTCGGGCGGCTTCAATCTCTCGCCAAGGCAGGCCTAGAAGGGCGTCGAGAATCGGATCGTCCGACGCCGGTGGGAACAGTGCATTTGTGTCAGTCTTGCCGTGTGATGCCGCATAATCTCGCAACAGCCCACGATCCGCAGTTATCTGCGCTCGAAAGCATTCGATTGGTACAGGAGCGTTGCGAAGCGGGCCGATCAGCCATGCAGCTTGAGCAGCGGTTCGCGGTCTGAAGCCCTCAATTGATAGAGCCGCCAAATCGATCAAGCCGCACCGAGCGGCAGCCATTTTGTCGAGAACATAGAGATGCCCTTCGCCCTGCTTGAAATCATATCGCGCCATACGCTTGCGCAGCCACACGGGCCGTTCGGTGCAATCCTCGCTCATCTCGATGGTGGCGCGATCGGAATAGGAGTGGCTAGCAAACCATGCTGCGACACTCGGATCAGCGGAGCAATCGATATAGAATGACCGCCAGCCGTAATGCTGAAGTAGCGCTTGCTCGAAATCGAGATGGTTGTCTCGTCGCCCTATGAATACATCAAGCACGTTCCTCGCGTAACGACTCCACTTCAGCATCTCGCTAGGGATGCAGCCCCGCCGGTCGAAAGAAGTTTGAACAGAAGGTTTTCCAAGATCGCCAAAATGAGTGCTCTGGCCTCGAAAAAGGGCATCATTACCTAACTCCGCGATCAGGCTCTCCAACTCGTCGAGGGATTTCGCAGTATATAGTTTCAATGTCCGGCCCGCCATTTAAGCAATTGGCAATGAGCATATCACCGCAGAGTGATGATTGCCCAGCCTTGCGCGACGTGGGCTGAAATATGCGACGCGACGCGGGCGTCCCTGAGGCCCCGCCGGGCCAGAATCACGAAAAAATACGATGCGATCGTAGACGGGACTATCGGGGTTTGTTGAAATCTAACCCCCAATTTTCCGTGTTACCCTTCCTGGCGGCGTGACAATGCCGCCCAATCTCTCTACACTCTCGCCGTCGCTCCGATCTTAGTCGTGAGGCGCGACCCGCATCGCGCGGTGAACACAGGCCTCGACTTCGGTCGGGCGGCCTGCGGAATACAATACCTTCGGGGAATACGCGGGGCGCGTGTTCCCTGTGTTCAACGTGCGACTAACCGACCCGGCTGGCGGGTCGGGCGGATGAACATGGGGATGATCGTGCTCGGATTCGTGCTGGCGGCGGGCCTCGCTGCGTCGTCGATTGCGTCAGTGACCGCTATCTCCTGTGAAGGAGACTTTGTAAAATCAGGCACTTCGTCGGGGACGAAGGTCACGCGGCAAACGAGAACCTACATCTTGGATGGCGGACAAAAGAAGGTGTTTCTCTACGCGGACGGTGAGAAAATCGACGTGTGCGCTCAGATCGCGCGCTGCGGGATGTCATACGGCGAGACTGAAATTTCATTCGTCGCTACCGATGATGCCGGGTTCATGAACGTGTTCCGCATCGACCGGCTTGGAGGGACGATGAAATACGACCTCCTGCAAACGACAGGCTCCATGTCGCTTACATTCACTTTCGATGGCGTCTGCAAGCCGACAACAATCCGCAAACCAGCGCCGGGCAAGACGCCCCTGTTTTAATCATTGAGCCTATGCTGAACGGAAAGTGGGAAGAATAGTGGGAAGGTATCGGCGGCCTGCACCAAAGCGCCCGGTTTACGGGCCTTAATTGCAGGCGGCTGGCGGAGCGGGAGGGATTCGAACCCTCGATACGGTTTTGCCGTATACTCACTTTCCAGGCGAGCGCCTTCGACCACTCGGCCACCGCTCCGCTTTCACGCTGGAAGGCGGCTCCCTAGCCGTTGGCGGCGGCTTCCGCAAGGCGTGGGAGCATGTATCATGCCCGCCCATGAAGCATCGTCTCGCGTTATCGCTCCGCATCGCCCTGCCGGCCTCCCTCGCGGGCGTGCTGGCGGCGGCCTCGCCGCCTTCCAAACCGCTTACGCCATCGGAAATCGTCGCCCGGGCGCCGCCCTCGGCATGGGCCGCCGTGCCGGACGATGATCTGCTGGTGATCGATCTCGACAATCGCCAGCGGGTCGCCATCGCGCTCGCGCCCGATTTCGCGCCCGTCCATGTCGCCAATATCCGCAGGCTGGCCCGCGCCGGCTGGTTCACCGGCATCACCATCAATCGCGTTCAGGACAATTACGTCACCCAATGGGGCGACGCGACCGAGAAGAAGCCCCTGCCGGCCGATGTGGTCGCCCATCCGCCCGCGGAATATGAGCGCCCGCTGAAGGGGCTCGGCTTCCGGGCGCTGGGCTATCGCGATGCCTATGCGGCACAGGCCGGTCATGCCGGCGGTTGGCCGGTGGCCACCGACGGGAAGCTGGCCTGGCTGACGCATTGCTATGCCATGGTCGGTGTGGGGCGGAACCTGGCACCCGACACGGGGACGGGGGCCGAACTCTATGCGGTGATCGGTCATGCGCCGCGTCATCTCGATCGCAACATCACCACGGTCGGCCGGGTCCTCGCCGGCATGGAGGCCTTGGCCGCCCTGCCGCGCGGCACCGAGGCGCTGGGGGTCTATAAGGAGGGTGTCGCCCGCCCGGCGATCGTCTCGGCACGGCTGGCGGCTGACATGCCCGCGGCCGGGCGCCCTCGCTTCGAGATCATGCGCAGCGACAGCATCGACTTCGCCAACTGGGTCTCGGCGCGTGCCAACCGCAAGGATGATTTCTTCATCCGGCCGGCGGGCGCGGTCGACATCTGCAACGCCATGCCGCCGGTGCGCCCGGCAGCGAAATAGAAAGGGGCCCGGAGATTTCTCCCCGGGCCCCTCTTTTTTGCTGGTCGGATGACCGGCCTAGCGAACGGGACTTTTTCGCGGTCGCGATCGAACCGCTGGCGGGCGAACCCGCCAGCGACGATCGCTCCGGGATTAGAAGTCCATGCCGCCCATGCCGCCCATGCCACCCATGCCGCCGCCCATCGGCATCGCCGGCTTGTCGTCGGGCGATTCGGAGATCGCCGCCTCGGTGGTGATGAGCAGGCCGGCGACCGAGGCCGCGTCCTGCAGCGCGGTGCGGACGACCTTGGTCGGGTCGATCACGCCGGCGGTGACGAGGTTCTCATAGACGTCGGTCGAGGCGTTGAAGCCCTTGGTCTCGTCATTCTCGCGCAGCAGGTTGCCCGAGATGACGGCACCGTCATGACCGGCATTCTGCGCGATCTGGCGAACCGGCGCCTGGATCGCACGGCGGATGATGTCCACGCCGCGGGTCTGGTCGTCGTTGATGCCCTTCAGGCCTTCGAGCGCCTTGGTGGCATAGAGGAGAGCCGTGCCGCCGCCGGGAACGATGCCCTCTTCGACCGCCGCGCGGGTCGCGTGGAGAGCGTCGTCGACGCGATCCTTGCGCTCCTTGACCTCGACTTCGGTCGAACCGCCGACCTTGATCACGGCAACGCCGCCGGCGAGCTTGGCGAGACGCTCCTGGAGCTTCTCACGGTCGTAATCGCTGGTGGTGTTCTCGATCTGGCGACGGATCGCTTCGACGCGGCCCTTGATCGCATCGGACGAACCGGCGCCATCGACGATGGTGGTGTTGTCCTTGTCGATGGTGACGCGCTTGGCGGTACCCAGCATGCCGATGGTGACGCTCTCGAGCTTGATGCCGAGATCTTCCGAGATCATCTCGCCCTGGGTCAGGATCGCGATGTCCTCGAGCATCGCCTTGCGGCGATCGCCGAAGCCCGGCGCCTTGACGGCGGCGACCTTCAGGCCGCCACGCAGCTTGTTGACGACCAGGGTGGCAAGAGCCTCGCCCTCGATGTCCTCGGCGATGATCAGCAGCGGACGGCCCGACTGCACCACGGCCTCGAGGATCGGCAACATCGACTGCAGGTTCGACAGCTTCTTCTCGTGGATCAGGATGTACGGGTCGTTGAGCTCGACCAGCATCTTCTCCGGGTTGGTGATGAAGTAGGGCGACAGATAGCCGCGGTCGAACTGCATGCCTTCGACGACGTCGAGCTCGAAATCGAGACCCTTGGCTTCCTCGACGGTGATCACGCCTTCCTTGCCGACGCGCTCCATCGCCTCGGCGATCTTCTCGCCGACGACGGTGTCGCCGTTGGCCGAGATGATGCCGACCTGGGCGACTTCATTGGTGCCGGCAACCGGCTTCGAACGGGCCTTGAGGTCTTCGACGACCTTGGTCACGGCGAGATCGATGCCGCGCTTCAGGTCCATCGGGTTCATGCCGGCCGCGACCGACTTCATGCCCTCGCGGACGATCGCCTGGGCCAGCACGGTGGCGGTGGTGGTGCCGTCACCGGCGATGTCGTTGGTCTTCGAAGCGACTTCGCGGACCATCTGGGCGCCCATATTCTCGAACTTGTCCTTGAGTTCGATTTCCTTGGCGACGGTGACGCCGTCCTTGGTGATGCGGGGGGCGCCGAACGACTTGTCGATGACGACGTTGCGGCCCTTCGGCCCCAGCGTGACCTTCACCGCGTCGGCGAGGATGTCGACGCCGCGCAGGATGCGCTCACGGGCGTCGCGCGAAAACTTGACGTCTTTCGCTGCCATGATCTGAATTCCTCTGTCTAGTATGATGTGTCTAAGTGCGGAGAAGGCTTAGCCGACGATTCCCAGGATGTCGGATTCCTTCATGATCAGCAGGTCTTCACCGTTGATCTTGACCTCGGTGCCGGACCACTTGCCGAACAGGATGCGGTCGCCCGCCTTGACGTCGAGCGGGGTCACCTTGCCGTCATCGGCCTTGGCACCGCCACCGACGGCGACGACTTCGCCCTCCTGCGGCTTTTCCTTGGCGCTGTCGGGGATGATGATGCCACCGGCGGTCTTTTCCTCGGCTTCGACGCGGCGGACGAGCACGCGATCGTGCAGCGGACGGAAACTCATGCGCTTCACCCTTTCCTTCACATTTTTCGGGCGGGGGGCCGGGTCTGGTCCGCCGCCGAATCCCTCAGGTTGGAAACTTTTAGCACTCACCCGTGTTGAGTGCTAGCGGCGATATGTGTGGCAGCCCTTGAGCTGTCAAGCCGTCCTCACATCCTTTTTTTGACAGGCCCTGAGTCGGGCCCGGCCCGCATTTTTTCGTCAAGTTGGCGACACTCCCTTTCCGGGAGCGGGGCGGGCGGGATATGGGGAAGCGTCCAACCCATTCAAGCCGGTGATGCGAAAACTTCTTCCGTTCAAGATTCCGGCGATCATGTTCGGCCTGGGGCTCGCCTCGGCGCTGGGTTTCGCGCCGCTCAACTGGTGGCCGCTCACCCTGCTGTGCATCGCGGGGCTGATGTGGCTGCTGCTCGATGCCAGCCGGCTGCGGGCCGTGGCCCTGCGCGGCTGGTGCTTCGGAGTGGGCCACTTCACCTTCGGCAATAACTGGATCGCGCAGGCCTTCACCTTCCAGGAGTCGATGCCGCACTGGCTTGGCGCGATCGCGGTGTTCCTGCTGGCGCTCTATCTGGCGATCTTTCCGATGCTGGCTGCGATGCTGGCGTGGAGCCTGCACCGCCTGCCGCCCAGGCTGGAGGCGCGCCGCCGCCGGATCGAGCAGGCGCGCCGCCGCAGCAAGCTCAAGGGGCTGATCCCCGAGGGCATGGAACCCGCCCCCGTCTTTGTCGCCGCATCCGAGCCGAGCCCCTATGGCTTCCTGCCCCTGTTCGCGGGGAGCTGGGTGATCGCAGAATGGCTGCGCAGCATCGCCTTCACCGGCTTCGCCTGGAATCCGCTCGGCGCGGTCATGGTGTCGCCGGGCAGTGCCGAGCCGGCCTGGATGGGCCTCACCCCGCTGATCGGCACCTATGGGCTGTCCGGCTGGATGGTGCTGCTATCGGGCATCTGGCTGCTGGCGCTGCTGCCGGGCGGCAAGCGTGTGCGCTGGCAGCGGGTCGGCTGGGCGCTGCTCGTCGCGATGCTGGCCCAGATATTGTCGGCCTGGATGCTGCGCCCGCTGCCCCCGCGGGAGGCGCCTCGGATCGTGGTCGTCCAGCCCAACATCAACCAGAACGAGAAATGGGACCCGAAACTCCAGATCGCCAATTTCCGGCGGCTGAGCGAGCTGACGGGTCGCCCCGTGCCGGGCGCTCCGCCCCGGCTGGTGCTGTGGCCCGAGGCCGCCACCGCCGATTTCCTGGAGCTCCAGCCCGAGGCGCGCGCTCGGATTGCCGCGCTGCTGGGGCCCCGCGACAAGATATTGCTGGGTGGCGACGCGCTGATCTTCGACAAGGCGGGCGATCTGGCGGGCGCGCGCAACAGCCTGTTCGCGCTCGATGCCGGCGGCGCGATCCTGGGCCGCTACGACAAGGCGCATCTCGTCCCCTATGGCGAATATCTCCCCGCGCGGCCGATCCTCTCGGCGATCGGCCTGTCGCGGCTGGTGCCGGGCGAAGTCGATTTCTGGCCGGGCCCGGGCCCCCGCACGATCGATGTGGCCGGGTTCGGCAAGGCCGGGATCCAGATCTGCTACGAGATCATCTTCTCGGGCGAGGTGATCGATGCCCGCAACCGGCCCGACTTCCTGTTCAACCCGTCGAACGACGCCTGGTTCGGCCGCTGGGGCCCGCCGCAGCATCTGGCCCAAGCGCGGTTGCGGGCCGCCGAGGAGGGGGTGCCCGTCATCCGGTCTACGCCCACCGGCATCTCCGCCGTCATCGATGCCGACGGACGGCTGCTGCACAGCCTGCCCTGGCGCAAGCCGGGGGCGATCGCGGCAACGCTGCCCGCGCCCAAGCCGGCGACGCCGTTTGCGCGCTTCGGCAATCTCTTGCCGCTGCTGTTCGCCGGGCTGCTCCTCGCGGCTGGAATTGCCATCACGCTCAAGCTCCGCTAAGCGAGATATAACGAAGTCTTTATATCCTGAATCGTGTCGATGCCGTATCAGGCCGCGATCATTTCGAGGGGTCCGTCAGTACCAATGCGCAGCAACTATCTCTTCACATCCGAAAGCGTGTCCGAAGGCCATCCCGACAAGGTCGCCGATCAGATCTCCGATGCGATCGTCGATCTGTTCCTGTCCAAGGATCCGGAGGCGCGCATCGCCTGCGAGACGCTGACCACCACCCAGCTCGTCGTGCTGGCCGGCGAGATTCGCTGCAAGGGGGTCTATGAGGACGGTGCCTGGGCGCCGGGCGCGCAGGAGGAGATCGAGAAGACCGTCCGCGAGACGGTTCGGCGGATTGGTTATGAGCAGGATGGCTTCCACTGGCAGAGCTTCCGCTTCGAGAACAACCTCCATGGCCAGTCGGCGCATATCGCCCAGGGCGTGGACGCCAGCGGCAACAAGGACGAGGGCGCCGGCGACCAGGGCATCATGTTCGGCTTCGCCTGCGATGAGACGCCCGACCTTATGCCGGCGACGCTCTACTACAGCCACAAGATCCTCGAGACGATGGCGGCCGACCGCCATTCGGGCGCCGCGCCCTTCCTCGAGCCCGACACCAAGAGCCAGGTAACGCTGCGCTTCGAGAACGGCAAGCCGGCCGCCGCGACCGCGATCGTCGTCTCCACCCAGCATGGCAAGGGCTATGACGACGGCGCCAAGGAAGCCGAGCTCAAATCCTATGTGAAGGGTGTCGTCGCCAAGGTGCTGCCGGGTGAGCTGCTCTCGGATCAGACCGTCTATCACATCAACCCGACCGGCAGCTTCGAGATCGGCGGCCCCGATGGCGACGCCGGCCTGACCGGCCGCAAGATCATCGTCGACACCTATGGCGGCGCTGCCCCCCATGGCGGCGGCGCGTTCAGCGGCAAGGATCCGACCAAGGTCGACCGTTCGGC
Organism: Rhizorhabdus dicambivorans; assembly: GCF_002355275.1. Classification (NCBI taxonomy): domain Bacteria; kingdom Pseudomonadati; phylum Pseudomonadota; class Alphaproteobacteria; order Sphingomonadales; family Rhizorhabdaceae; genus Rhizorhabdus; species Rhizorhabdus dicambivorans. The sequence continues at coordinate 739,733 of NZ_CP023449.1, forward strand.
CGCCTATATCACCCGGTACCTGGCGAAGAACATCGTCGCCGCCGGCCTTGCCCGCCGCTGCACGATCCAGCTCGCCTATGCCATCGGCGTGTCCGAGCCGCTGTCGCTCTATGTCGATACCCACGGCACCTGCGCCGAGGGCGTTACCGACGCGGCGATCGAAACCGCCATCCAGGGCATAAAGGAACTGGGCGGCCTCACCCCGCGCGGCATCCGTACCCATCTCGGCCTCAACAAGCCGATCTACCAGAAGACCGCAGCCTACGGCCATTTCGGACGCAAGGCTGAGGGTGATTTCTTCCCCTGGGAGCGGACCGATCTGGTCGACAAGCTCAAGGCGGCTTTCGCCTGATCCGGCCCCTGCGGCCGGAACCGATCAAGGGCGGCGGAGCGATCCGCCGCCCTTTTTCGTCGGAAGCATCGAAAATCGATCCTTATCGGGATGCTGCCTCTGGCCATCGCGCCCGCTCTCCGGCTAAGGCACCGCCATGGTGGCGAAGGCGGAGCGTGGCATGTCGGATCTCGCGGCCTTCCTGCGTGCGTGGGCGCGCGATCCGCTCAGCATCGCCGCCGTCGCGCCGTCGGGCCCATCGCTTGCCCGACTGATTACCGCCGAAATCACCGCCGACATGGCCCCCGTGATCGAACTCGGTCCTGGAACCGGGGTTTTTACCAAGGCTCTGATCGAACGCGGCCTACGCGAGGCCGATCTGATCCTGGTCGAGAGTGAGGCCGATTTCGCCCGGCTGCTGGAGGTCCGCTTCCCGCAGGCGCGCGTCCTCCAGGGGGATGCCGCGCGGGTGCGGCGCCATCGCGCGCTGCTGAACGGCGATCTTGCCGGCGCCACCATCTCCGGCCTGCCGGTGCTCAGCATGAACGCCGCGCAGCAGATGAAGATCATGCGCGGCTGCTTCGATCTGATGCGGCCGGGAGGGCGCTTCTACCAGTTCAGCTACAGCCCGGTATGCCCGGTGCGCCGTCCGGTGCTGGAGCGCCTGGGCCTGCGCGCGCGACGGCTGTCGAGCACCGTCCGCAACCTGCCGCCTGCCGCGGTCTATGAGATCAGCCGCATCGATGAATGATCCGCTGTCGATCCGCCGCCTCTACGGGCGGCGCCAGGGCCACAAGCTGCGCCAGGGCCAGGCCGAACTGGTCGATCGGCTGCTGCCCGAGATATCGGTCCCCGGACAGGGCGAACTGACCGCCGGAGTCCTGTTCGGCCGCGCCATGCCGCTGGAGCTGGAGATCGGCTTCGGCAGGGGCGAGCATATGGCTTGGCAGGCCAGCCAGCATCCGGACCACGGCTTCATCGGCTGCGAACCCTTCCTCGATGGGGTGGTCGGCGCGCTGATGAAGGTCGACGAACTGACCCTCGACAATGTCCGCATCCACATGGGCGACGCGATCGAGGTGCTCGAACGGCTTCCGGATGCCTCGCTGGAGCGCGCCTGGCTGCTCCATCCCGATCCATGGCCCAAGGCGCGCCACGCCAAGCGCCGCTTCATGAACGCCGGCCCGATCGGCCTGATCGCCAGGAAGATGAAGCCGGGCGGCGAGTTTCGCTTCGGCACCGATCATCCGGTCTATGTCCGCTGGGCGATGATGGTGATGGGCCGGTCCCCTGATTTCGAATGGCTGGGCGAGCGCCCGTCCGATTTCCTGACCCGCCCCGCCGACTGGCCCGAAACCCGTTACGAGGCCAAGGCGCGCGCCAAGGGGCACGAGGTCTGGTATATGACCTATCGGCGCCGTTGACGCGCTAGATTGCGACATTCCTCACTTCGCTACGCTGAGCTACTAGGAATTTAATCATTATTCCGGACAGTTGGTGATTGCCCGCCAGAGGGGGGGCACGAAGCCTTCTGCTTTGGCGATAACTGTAGCACCGCGCCTATAGGCAATGCAGCCAAGAGCGACAACGCCAACCGTGCGCCCGAATCGCCCGGCATTGCCGGACGATCCGTAGAAGTCAGCCTCCGGTGCCGAAAATCAGGTCGAGCATCTGTTGCTTCCAGATCCGCACTGCGCGCGCGACGAATGCAGCGTCCGGGTTCCGGATATACTCCACGGTCAACCCGCGGGTGACGGCGTTATTGAGCAACTGCACGCTCAAATGCCTTTCATCTTCGGAAATTCCGGCGGCGTGCAAGATGGAATAGGCCCACAAACGAACGCGTCTGTCGAAACGGCGGGTGCTGGGTCCCACCTCACGGTCGAGGTCCGGATCATTGCGACGCGCGAGATGAATTTCGAGAACAGCCGCCATCTCGGGTCGGCTAATCATCTCGAAATTCGCGTCGATCAGGTTTTCCATCGATTGTCGAGGCGAGCGTCCGCGTCGAATGGCTTCACGATAAACGCCAATCCGATAGGCGGAGAATTCAGCAGCGACCGCCGCCATCAGCTTCGCCTTGGTCGGAAATTGATGCTGAATCGCTCCGAGGCTCATGCCGGCAGCGTCACGGATGGCGTGCATCGTGGCCCCCGAATAGCCCTGGGCGCACAATACATCGCGGGCCGCAGCGATAACCTTGGCGCGGGTCGCTGCGCTGCGGTCGGCCTGACTGCGACGAGTTTTACGGGCAACGCTCGTCACGCGGGAGGTGTCTGCACCGATATTCGCCTCATCCATGAGCGAGGTTTCCACGGCCCCATTCGAAAATTCAACCCTGACGACGGTATCGATTGCAGACGCGGCCTCTTCCAACCTGACCTGTGGTCAGAAGTTCGAACTGAATCGAACACCGAACGTGCGCGGCTGCTGGACGATGCCGTTGCCCGTCCCGCCGGCGCCATCGCCGCTGAGGTAGTAGTATAGTCCCCGCGCATTCCCGACATTCGTCACATATAGTGCTAGCCGATGCTGGCCGAACTCGACCCCGCCTTGCAGGTTCACCGTATGGTAGCTCGGTAGCCGTTGATGACCGGTTTGCGGTGCCGCAAGGCCCCCGACGATGAAGTCCGAATTTCGCGATCCGACATAGGTCCAATCCGCCCCCACGAACGTCGTCGCCTCACCGCCGATCGGCACGCGATAGTCAAACCCGGCCGTATTCGTGAATGTCGGGACGTAGGGCAGGCGATCGCCCCGGGCGCCGCCGATCCCAGGAACGGCCAGCCGCAAATTAGCGTCGGTATAGGCGCCGTTGACAAAAAGCGACAGCTGCGGCGACGCCGCCAATCGCATCGCATATTCAACGCCGCGACTACGCGCCTTGCCGCCATTATCGGTAAAATTATTGGGAACGCCTGTATCCGGATCGACCACCGATGTCGGAATCTGGATATTCGTCCAGTCGACGGTGAACACCGAGACGTCGAAGCTCAGGCGGCGATCGAACAATTCGCCTTTCGCACCCAGTTCGTAATTGACCGTGGTGTCGGGGCCATAGCTGGTCCGGTAACCCGGCGGTTGCGTGGCCAGCGCCAGGTTGGGGCCGCCCGGCCGATACCCCGTTGCAGCCCGCGCATAAACCGTAACGCGCTCGGCCGGATGCCAGCTGATCGCGCCCGACCAGGTGACCTTTTCCTCCTTTGTCTTGGAGGGCTGATCCGTGACATCGACGAAGGATTGCGAAACGAATCCCGCGAAGCGCGTGGTCTGCGATCTTTGCCGATTGCGCGAATATCGGGCACCGCCCGTGACATCGACATTGGGTAGCGGATGCCAGGTCAGCTGGGCAAAGCCGGCTACCTCACGATAACGGGCGGGAACGGATAATCCGCCACCGGGCACCGGAACGGTCAGAATCACGGGCGGAGTGGTCACGCTGGTCACGTCGAAGAGCTGCGTGATCGAACTTTTTTCACGGGTATAGAAAAGGCCGGCGAGATAATCGATCGGCCCGGAGCCGGGCGCGGACGCAAGGCGGATTTCCTGGTTGATGCGCCGCACCGTGGTGAAATCGTTGCTGCGGATATCGACCGGTTGACCATAGGCCCCGCTGAGCACGTCACCGAAGGTCACACCCGGCGCCGCATTATAGTGGGTCAGAACCTTCCTGCGCTGAAAATTCATCTTCGCCAGGCTGGTGATGCTCGTGATGGACGCAAAGTCGGCGTCATAGTTCAACGTCGCGCTATACACTTGCGATCTGCGCTTTATCGGTTCGCCCAGGCGCAGATTGCGTTGCAATTCGCCCCCGTAGGCGATCGACGTGGCGTTCGCTGGCGGCGTGGCTGGCGTCAGCGCCGCTCCCACCAAATCGATGCTGGCGGGCGCATCGCGATCGTCGCGTTGCCAGATGCCGCTCAGGCGGACGCTGAACTCGGGACTCGCCTGCCACAACAGGCCGGCACGGACGCCGTAGCGCTCCCCGCTGTTCACGTCGCTCGCATTGCCCAGGGGATTGTCGATAAAGCCCGGCAGACGTTCGTAGAGCCCGGAAACGCGGATCGCGACGCTATCCTGAACGACCGGTAGGTTTACCGCTGCGCGAACGCTTCCTCCCGTTTGGCCCTTGTCGACATGATTGAGTTCCAACTGTGCCGATCCCTCGAAATGGGCCAGATTGGGCGCCTTCGTCACATATTTTATCAGCCCGCCAAGCGCTGAGGCGCCGTACAGCGTTCCCTGGGGGCCACGCAGCACCTCGATACGTTCGAGATCGTAGGTGTCGAAATTTGGCGTCGTGCTTTGCTGGTAAGACGATGAGGAGGTGAGCGGTACATCGTCGACGAGAATCGCGGTCGTCGCGCCCTGGCCGCTGGCGTTGAGCCCGCGAACGGTCAGTTGTGGACCAGTCAGCCCTTCGCTGAAGGAGATGCCCGGCGTGAAGGCTGCGAACTGTTCAATTCGCGTGAGGTTGCGCTGCGTCAATGCATCTCCGCTCACGGCGGTGACCGCGGACGGAACATCGATCAAGCGTTGCTCGCGCTTCTGCGCCGTTACGACGATCTCGTCGGGCACGGCCTGTGCCCCTTCCTCTTGTACGCCGCTTCCGGCCGATTGCGCCCAGGTTGCAGCGGGGGGCGTCAGGACAATGGCCAGCGCCGTGCCGGTGAGTCCTTTCTTCAGATTTCGCATATGATTCCTCCCAGTTTTGTGATTTCGATGTGCGTCAACCCGCCCGGCCCAGGGCGAAGCGCATGCCGTGAAGAATGGCGGCCGGCGCGGCCGAGATGTGATCGTCCTCGGCAAAGGCGACATGGCGCACATCCTTGAGGCCAGCGTCGCGCAGCGCTTCGGCGAAATCTCTCGCGCCATCGACCATGCGCGCGGCTCGCACCTGCGCCTGCGCTTCCTCAAGCGTCAGGCCCATCCCGTCGGGTACGCTCGTCGGCAAATCCTGCTCCTTGGCGCCGACGTCGACGAACACGCGCGGCTGTTGCGGCAGCGCCGCGAGCCGCTCCTTGAAAGCGGGAAGCTTCTGAAGCGCTGAAAAGCTGTTCCACCAGAGCGACGGGCTGCTGACGATGAACGACGCGAAGCTGCCCGGACGGGTCAACAGCGCATTGGCGGCGAAAAGCCCCCCCAGTGAATGGCCGAACAATATCTGCGCGCCGCCGACCGTCTGCGGATAACGCGCTGCGATCTCGGGCCGCAGCGTCTCTGTCAGGAAGGCAAGGAACGCGTCCGCGCCGCCGCTGCTTTCCCCGCCGATCGCCGTGCCGAACGACCCAAGCCCCTCAAGGGCCTCAGCGTCGATCGGCGGTGCGAGATCCGCTGTCCGCAGCCTCATGAAATCGGGGAACGCCGCATCATAGCCGATCCCGACGACATAATGCGCGGGAAATCCCTCTACCGTGGAAACCGCGCGCCCAATCTCCGCCGCCATGCCGAACAGGATGTCGCCGTCCAGAACATAGAGCACCGGCACGCACGCATCAGGCGTCTCGACCGCAGGGACCGCGACGCTGATCTGGAGCAACCCCTCGCGAAAGGGATGAGTGAGCGTGAATTGCTCGAGCGCCGCGCGAACGGAAAATTGCATCGAGTTCCTCCATCCGGCCGCTCTGAACCCGCGCGCCAATCATGAATTTTCACCACGGCGAGCCTGCGACACGCAATTCATCGGGCGGATTTACAATAAAGTCAACTTATTTGTTGTGTGCTATCGCTAACCGCTATACGTCGTGAGAAACCGTGGGAGAATGGATATGACGAGCAGGACGGACCTGACCGCGGCAAAACCATCACAGGTTTCGATCGAACTCGCGGCCACCGAGCGCGTCATCCAGCGAGCTGCATATAGAGCCGGCGTCCTGGCCTGCTATGGTCTGGCCGTTCTCCTGACGGCCAATTTCTACGGGCTTGTCGTCCGTCAGATGCTCAACCTGATCGCGCCCGGGGTCCAGAGCTCGCTCGGCATCTCGGACCTGCAGATCGGAATGCTGCAGGGGCTCGGCATGGCGGTCTTTGCGTGCATCGCCAGTTTTCCGATGGGCTGGCTCGCCGATCGTTACGGACACCGCTTGTTGCTCGCGATCGGGGTCGGCATCTGGTCGCTGGCGACCTTCCTGTACGCATTGCAGGACAGCTTCGGCGGTCTGTTCGCGGGGACGGTCGGCATAGCGATCGGAGAAGCCGGACTGGTTCCGATCATCTACGCGATGATCCCCGATCTGTTCCCCCAAAATAGGCGCAACACAGCCAACCTGATTTTTTACGGCGGATCGCTGTTCGGCGCCGGCATCGGCATGGCGCTCGGCGGGGCGATTCTCGAATGGCTGGCAGCATCGCCGGGCAGCTTGCCGCAATGGCTTTCGGGCGTCGATTCATGGCGCATCGCGATGGTGGTGATCGCACTGCCCGGGCCGCTGCTTTTCCTGCTCGTCGCAACGATGCCGCTCGCCAGTCATGCGCCCCCTGTACATGCGACGCAAAATGGCGACGCAGGCGAGATGCTGGGGTTTGCCTCTTATGCGCAGACGCATTGGCGCACGCTCGCCTGTGTATGCGGATCGATATTTGCCATCGCGGTCGCGATGACCTCGGCGCTCATCTGGTTTCCCATCGCATTGCCGCGCGCCTTCGGCATCGATCCGGCGACTGTCGGCTTAGGACTTGGCACAGCGGTCACCGCCGCGACTCTGATCGGGGTGTTCCTTCCCGGCATCGCGCTGAAGTTCGGGCGGCGCGGCGGGCTTACGGCGATCAAGGCGACGAGCTTCTTTCTCTGGTTGACGCCGCTGCCTGCGATATTCCTGCCCTTCGTTAACTCCCCGTTCCAGGCATATATGGTTGCCGCGCTTCAGGGCGCGATGGGCGTCGCGGGCTCGGCGCTTATGCCGGGGATCTTTCAGGATCTCGCGCCCTCTGCCCTGCGAGCGCGCGTCATGACCCTGCTCGGCGTGGCGAACGCGTTGGCCCTCGCGGCCTCGCCGCTCGCCGTCGGCATGATTTCTACCCTGATGTCAGGGCCGCGTGGCATGCTTTATTCGATAGCGATCGTCAGCATACCCTCGCTTCTCGCCGCCGCCGTCCTGATGTCGCTCGCCCAGCGCCCCTACGCCGCCACGGTCCGCGCCGTGCGATCCCGATTTGCAGGAGAGGAAGCATGACAATCGCCATCACAACCGATCGTCCGGATGACATGACCAGTATGCGCGAAGCGATCGAGGCGGGGCGTACCTCACCGGCCGCGCTGGTCGAACGCGCGATCGAGCGCGCCGAGGCCGTCAATCCCCAGCTCAACTTCATTGCTTGGCCCTGTTTCGACCGCGCCCGTACGCAGGCAGCTACGCCGCGTTCGGGGCCGCTGGCCGGCATCCCCACCCTTATCAAGGACTCGATCCTGGAGAAGGGCATCCCGTCAAGTTTTGGTGCCGTCGCGCTCCGCGACTTTGTGCCGGATGACGATGGGCCCTACGCCCGCGCGATAAACGGCGCCGGTCTGATTTCGATCGCCCGCTCGGCGATGCCCGAACTCGGACTCAACGTGGCAACCGAATCGCCACTGGTGGGCGTGACCCGTAACCCCTGGAGCCTCGACCACACCCCCGGCGGCTCGTCGGGCGGTGGATCGGCAGCCGTGGCGGCTGGCGTGGTGCCGGTCTGCCATGCCAGCGACGGGCTCGGTTCCATTCGTCATGGCGCGGCCCCCTGCGGCCTCGTCGGGCTCAAACCCTCGCGCGGACGCAATATCGGCGACGAGGCGATGCGCTCGATCGCAGACTTGAATGTCGATGGCTGCGTCAGCCGCACGGTGCGCGACACTGCCGCCTGGCTTGAAGCAACGCAGACCCGCGCGCCCGACGCGACCTTCGCTCCTGTACCGCTCGTTACCGCGCCGATCGACAGCAAGCTTCGCATCCACGCCTACAGCAAGGTGATGCGCACCGGCGCGGATCCGGACGCTAGTGTCACGCGGGTTTTTTCAAACACGATCGATCTGCTCGGACGGCTCGGTCACACCGTCAGCGATGGCCGGCTGCCGTTCGACGCGCGTGCCGCCATCTCCGCGCTCAGCGACATCGCCGAAGGCAGGTTTTCCCGGCGGCTGCAGCCGACTGCAGAACAACTCGGCACCGCAATTCCACCGGAGGCTCTTGAGTATCGCTCGCAAACGATCGTGGAACAGGGGAACCGGGTTTCGGACGAGCAATATGATGCCGCTTGGGCGCTGATGGAGAAGAACGCCGCGTGCTATCTCGCGCTGCTGGACGAAATCGATATCTGGATGACCCCCACTTTCAGCACCGAAATCATCCGCACCGGCGTCTTCGGACCCGATACCACGTGGCTCGACACGCGCGATCATCTGCTCGACTATGCCGGCTATTGCTGGATCGACAATTTTGCCGGCTCGCCGTCGATCAGCCTGCCAATGGGTTTCAGCGACAATGGTTTGCCGGTCGGCATGCAGTTCGCGACCCGGCCCGGCGGCGAGGCGCTGCTGCTCGCCTTGGCCTATCAGCTGGAGGATGCCCTCTGCTGGTGGCGCCACACGCCGCCGATATGGTTGGGAGACGCGTGATGGCGAAGGCGCGCATTGCCGGCGTCGGCATGATACCGTTCGCCAAGCCCGGGCAGAGCGCGGATTGGGACGTCATGGCCGAGCATGCGATCCGCCTGGCGCTCGCCGACGCCGGTCTGCACTATGCGGATATCCAGCAGGCCTATGCTGGTTATGTCTATGCCGACTCGACCGCCGGCCAGTCGGCGCTCTATCGTGTCGGCTGCACCGGCGTCCCGATCTTCAACGTCAACAATAATTGTTCGACCGGCTCGACCGCGCTCTATCTGGCGCGCGAGATGGTCGAAAGCGGCGTTGCCGATTGTGTCCTCGCCGTCGGCTTCGAACAGATGATGCCGGGCGCGCTTGGCATGGTGTTCCAGGATCGCAAGCGGACGCTGGACCATCATCTGACCCGCCAGGTCGAAATCCAGGGCTGGGATGAGACGGCGCCGCTGGTCGCGCAGCAGTTCGGCGGCGCGGGCGTCGAATATCAACAGCGCTTCGGCACAGCCGATGAGGTGTTCGGCATGATTTCGGTCAAGGCGCGCCGCCATGCCGCCAACAACCCGCTCGCCATGCTGCGCGCGACGATCACGCTCGACGAGGTGATGCAGTCCCCGCATCTCTACGGCCCGCTCACCCGCTACCAAGCCTGTCCGCCGACCTGCGGGGCAGCCGCGGCAGTGCTGGTGTCGCCGGCCTTCGCCGGGAAGCATGGCCTGGCCGCCCCCGTCGAGATCGTCGCGCAGGCGATGACGACCGATTATGCCGAAAGCTTGGCGCGCCGCTCGATGATGTCGCTCGTCGGCTATGACATGACCCGCGCCGCCGCATGCCAGGTGTACGAGCGCGCGGGCCTCGGCGCGGACGATATCGATGTCGTCGAACTGCACGACTGCTTCACGTCGAACGAGCTGATCAGTTACGAAGCGCTGGGCCTGTGTTCCGAAGGCGGCGCCGAGGCCTATATCCGCGACGGGCGAAACAGCTATGGCGGCGACCATGTCACCAACCCTTCGGGCGGGCTGCTGTCGAAGGGGCATCCGCTCGGGGCTACCGGCCTTGCGCAATGCCATGAGCTTATCCACCAGCTTCGCGGCACGGCCGGGGCGCGGCAGATCGATGGCGCGCGCTTCGGCCTGCAGCACAATCTTGGCCTCGGCGGCGCCTGCGTCGTCACGCTCTACGGGAGGGTGTGATGCACGGTGCGGGCAGCTTGGCCGGCAAGGTGGCGATCATCTCCGGTTCGGGCCGGGGAATTGGACGGGCGGTGGCGTTCAGGCTCGCATCGGAAGGCGCCGCGGTTGTCGTCAACGATCTCGACCCCGCCTGCGCTGCGGAAACCGTGACGGCGATCGAAGCGGCGAGGGGGCGGGCTATAGCCTGCGCCGGCGACGTCACGGACGGGGATTTCGGGGAGCGCTTCGTGGCCGCCGCGATCGAGACGTTCGGCGGTCTCGACATCATCGTCAACAATGCCGGTTATACTCGCGACGGGGTCATCCACAAGCAGAGCGACGAGCAATTCCAGGTCATGCTCGACGTACATGTGACCGCGCCCTTCCGCATCCTGCGGGCCGCCGCGGAACCCTGGCGCGCGATGGCCAGGAAGGACGCCGCAGAGAAGCGGGAGGTCATCCGCAAGGTCGTCAACATTTCCTCCATGGCAGGCACCCATGGCAATGCCGGTCAGGTCAATTACAGCGCGGCGAAGGCCGCTATCGTCGGCATGACCAAGACTCTCGCTAAGGAATGGGGACGGCTGAAGGTCTGCGTGAACTGCGTCGCCTTCGGGCTCATCGAGACGCGTCTGACCAGGCCCAGTGGCGACCCCGAAGCAACCATCATAATCGACGGCCGGGAAATCCGTGCTGGCGTGCCCGCCGCGCTGCTCGACACGCTGAAGGCGGTGGTGCCGCTGGGGCGCGCCGGCACGCCCGAGGAGGCGGCCGGCAGCGTCTATTTCTTCTGCTCGCCGGACAGCGACTATGTGTCGGGCGAGGTGCTCGTCGTGGGCGGCGGCGCAAGTCTATGACCGCAATGAGAGTGAATCGATGACCCATGAGAGCTTCGGCGCGGTATTGAAAAGCCACGCGGCGGCGAGCCCGGACACCATCGCCCTATCCTATGGCGAAGACCGCCTGACCTGGCGCGAACTCGACCTCTGTTCGGACAGCCGGGCGGCGACGTTACTGGCGCGCGGCATCGGCCACGACGATCTGGCCGCGATCGCATTACCCAATGGTACGGCACACCATGTGTGGACATTCGGCGCATGGAAGGCGGGAGCGACGCCTTGTATTCTGCCTTACCGGCTGCCGGCGACGGAATTCACAGGCATCTTGGACGTCGCGCGGCCCCGCGTGATCGTCGGGGCCGCGACATTGCCGCACGGCACGGCAACGCCGATCGCGGGCGATGCGCCCCTGGAAACGGCGCCCGCCACGCTCGGGAAGCATCCGCCGGCCAGCTATTGGAAGGCCGTCGCAAGCGGCGGTTCTACCGGCCGCCCGAAGATCATCGTCGATCATGCGCCAGCCAGCCTCTGCCCATATATCGCCCAGCTTATCGCGCTGATCGGTATGCCCGAAGGCGGCACGATATTGAATCCCGGGCCGCTCTACCATAACGCCCCGTTCCTTTTTTCCAACCTGGCCCTCGTCGCGGGAAATCGCGTCGTCGGCATGGAGCGGTTCGATGCCGAGCAATGGCTGCGGCTGGTCGAACGCGAGCGGGTCGAATGGTGCTGCCTTGTTCCGACGATGATGCAGCGCATCTGGGCCCTGCCGCCTGCGGTGCGCGACGCCTATGACCTGTCCTCGCTGAGGCGCGTCATCCACATGGCGGCAGCATGCCCGGTGTGGCTCAAACGAGCCTGGATCGACTGGCTCGGCCCCGAGCGGATCGTCGAGGCCTACGCCGGCACCGAGGCGACAGGCACCCTCATCACCGGGGCCGAATGGCTGCTCAAGCCCGGATCGGTCGGGCAGGTCGCACCGGATACGATCACCATCCGCAATGCGCGTGGTGAGCTCTGTCCGCCCGGCGAAGTCGGTGAAGTCTTCCTTCTCGCGGCCTCGGCCGCCCGTTTTCACTATATCGGCGCGACACCGCGGCTCGATGCCGGGGGGCGTATGTCGCTGGGCGATCTGGGACATGTCGACGCGGACGGCTACCTGTTCCTCGCCGACCGGCGGACCGACCTGATCATTCGCGGGGGCGCGAACATCTACCCGGCCGAGATCGAAGCTGCGCTCGACGAACATCCCGCGGTCGCGAGCTCGGTCGTCATCGGCCTGCCTTGCGAAGAATTCGGTCATCGGGTGCATGCAATTCTGGAGGTTCGCCAGGATGTGCCCGCCATTGCGGATGTCCATGCCTTCATCGCTGATCGGCTCGCTCCCTATAAACGTCCTGAGAGCTACGAGGTCGTGCAAATGCAATTGCGTGACGAAGCCGGCAAGGTCCGGCGCACCGCTTTACGTGACGAGCGGCTAGAGTGGCTTGCGGCGGGGAAATCCTTCCAGCACCCACCCTCTTATTCAGCCTAGGCTATTGCTGGCGCCTTGAGCGGTGCACTATAGAAATTGGCAGGGGTCAACAAACCGTTGTCCGCGTTAAAGCTGGCAGCAGAAGGCCAAGAGCAGGTGGGTATGACAAGGAAATCCCGGGCGGAGCGGAAACTGGATATCGCCGATGCGCCACATCACGCTCGTCTCGAGGCGCTGAAGTGCATTGCCGGTGCACTGGCAAAGGTGGTGCGCGCCGACACCGAGGTTATCGTGCATGATCTGCGCCGGCCGGAAGCGTCGATCGCCAGAATCGTCAACGGTCACATCAGCAATAGGCGGGAAGGGCAGCCCATTCTCTCCAGCCTTTCCGGCGATCTCGCTTTCGATGCGGTGATCCACGATGCCGCTGTTGGGGAACCCAACGAGACCCGTTTGATCGACAGCTACGAAACCAGGACGCGGGAGGGCAAGACCTTGGCGTCCTCTTCGGTGATCTTTTTCGACGAGGCGGGACAGCCGGCTGCGGCGCTGTGCATGAACGTCGATCCGCAACCCTTCGATCAAATCCAGTCCGCTTTGGACAGCCTCGTGCGCCGTCCCAAATTGCCAAAGGCTACCTCCTCGGAGCCCACGGTCGACACGCTCGTGACCGACATCATCACGAGTGCGCTGCAGGTGTTCAATGCGCCTGTGTCCAGACTCTCCAAACGCGAGAAGATCGCTGCCGTCGCGACCATGCATGAGCGAGGCCTGTTCTCGCTTCGTGGCTCCGCCGAGATGGCCGCGGAGGCGTTGGGGACGACCAAGTTCACCATCTACAATTATCTCGACGAGATTAAGCAGAGTCGAACGGTCGGGACCGACGACACGCCCGACTCTCTGGGCTAGAGCTTCTTGCTACAACGGGACGCGACCTGCTTCGGGCTGGCGAGAGCCGATCGACCCGGGAGGCTATCAGGGCGTAGCCCGACCGGTAGCGCTCCGAAGCCCGCAAAACCGGATATTTTCTACCGGAGGGCGGTTCGCGGCCTCCCATCGGCCGGAACAATCTCGTCCGCAATCAGGGTGGCATCGTCGCCATCGGCGAAGAAGGTGCCTGGCCGTCAATCGAGACCATCGCCGCCTGCCTAACCAGTGCAAGATGACAGACTATTGACAGGCGACACATTTTGTTGAATATTTCAACGAATAGTTGTTAACCGCCACGCATTCTGAAAGCAGAGGCGGCGGGTGTCGCCATCAAGCATTGGGGGATATGTTATGGGTTCGATCGACCGCCGCGTCTTCAGGGCCGCGCTTTCCGCTTCCGCAGCTTTTCTTACCCTTCCCGCTGGCGCGTACGCACAAGAGCCGCAGGCGGCCGATACGGTCGCCTCTGCGGGCGATATCGTCGTTACCGCGCAGAAGCGGGAACAGCGCCTGATCGACGTTCCTGTCGCTATAAGCGTGCTTCCGGCCGAATCCCTGGCAAGGCTGAACGTCAGCCGCCTTTCCGACTATTATGACCGCATTCCCGGACTGCAATATTCGGGTCAGCTGGTCTCGAACATCTCGCTTCGCGGAATCAGCGCGGGCAGCGGAACATCGCCCACCGTTGCCATCCTGGTCGACGATGTCCAGTTCGGGGGCACGACCGGCGCCGGCCAGCCCCCGCTGCCCGACTTCGACGCGAGTGCGCTGGGCCGCGTCGAGGTGCTCCATGGGCCGCAGGGTACGCTCTACGGCGCCGCGAGCCTCGGCGGCCTGATCAAATATGTCCTCAAGGAACCGCAGTTCGACAGCTTTTCGGGCCGCGTCGAGGCCGCGGGGACCAAGGTCGATGTGGGCGGCTCCGGCTATGCCTTGCGCGGCTCGATCAACGTCCCGGTGACGGACTGGCTCGCCGCGACCGCCAGCGCATTCACGCGCGAGGATGCACCGTATCTCGACAATGCCAATGCGGGTGCCCTGAAGAAGAACAACGTCAACACCCGCAAGGTATGGGGCTTCAGGACGGCTGCGCTGATCCGCGCCACGGACAATCTGCGGATCACGGCCTCTGCCCTGTACCAGCATCAGAAGGCTCTCAACAGCGATCTGGCCGCTACCAGCGGCGGCGTGCCGGTATGCAATATCTGCGTCAACGGCCCCAATGCGACCACGGCGCCCACGACCTTCGATCCGGTTCTGGGCGATCTCACCATCAACACGCTCGATGCGCCCAACAGGATGAAGTTCCAGCTCTACACGGGTCGTGTGGAGTGGGATCTAGGCCCTGCGGCACTGACATCCATCAGCGCGTGGAGCCGCGCCGACAATGTGCTGCTCAGCGATGTGACACGGACATTCGGCCGGCTTCTGGCAAGATCGTACGGCGTCGCAACGCCGCCGACGGCTCAGATCTCCAACGCCACCAAGACGTCCAAATTCTCGCAGGAACTTCGCCTCGCCGGGAAGATGGATGCTGTCGAGTGGCTGGTCGGCGGCTTCTACACCGTCGAACATGCGGCGACGGACCAGACCATTTTCGCCTCCGGGACCGTCACCGGCACCCCATATGATGCCCTGGGGCCCGCCACCTATCGGGAGTATGCCGGGTTCGGTGACCTTATCTGGCATGCTACCGACAAGCTCGACCTGCAGGTGGGCGGTCGCTACGCCAAGAACAAGCAGAACAACGCGACGACCCTGGTTCTCGATGGACCCGTCGAAGGCGTATTTGGTACCTCCGGTACGGTCCGGGCCCGTTCCAAGGACAGTGCTTTCACCTGGCTCGTCTCGCCAAGCTACCATTTCTCGCCCGATATTCTTGGCTATGTCCGGGTGGCATCAGGCTATCGGCCTGGCGGGCCCAATATCGGATCGCCTCCCGGAAGGCCGGTGGCCTTCGATTCGGATAGCGTCATCAACTATGAAGTCGGGTTCAAGGGCAGGGTCCTGCCCGGTGTCCTGACCATCGATACCGCCTTGTTCCAAATCGATTGGAAGGACATTCAGCTTCTGGGCACCGATCCCGTCACGTCGCTGAATTTCCAGGCGAACGGTGGCAAGGCGCGCAGCCGAGGGCTGGAGTTCGCGGCGGATCTCACACCCTGGCGCGGCATGTCGATCAACGGCAACTTCACCGTGACCGACGCGGAAATCACCGAGGATATCCTGACGATCCAGGGCGGAAGGGGCTTCCGCGGCCTGCCGGGCGACCGGCTCCCGTTCGTCGCCAAGTTCACGAGCAACCTGTCGGCGCAGCAGAGCTTCGATCTCACGGACGATTGGGAAATGTATGTCGGGGGAACACTGACCTATGTCGGGAACCGCCTGGCGGGATTCCAGACCAACGATCCGGCTGCCACCCGGCCACGCATTCGTATTCCGGCCTATACCACCCTCGATCTTCGTGCGGGTGTCACCTTTGATAAGAAGCTGAGCATCGCACCCTATATCCGCAACGTGTTCGACAAGCGTGGCGTTGCCGCAGCCAATAATGCCAATGGCGCGCGTACTCCCACCGCGCTGTTCATCAATCCGCGCACCTATGGCGTAGTGGCGAGCATCTCCTTTTAAGGGAGATCTCGCGTCCACATAGAAGCGCCGTGATAGCCATGCTCTGGAAGGGACTGATCCCTTAGCAGTGCTTTGCTAGAGCCTGGCCGTTTGAGGCGGGAGCGCTTTGCGCTTCCGCCGAAAGCGTGAATGGGCTCTATCGTTACCTCAATTCAGAGCCTGGATTCCGGTCAACCTCGCCGGGCGAAGACCCGTATCGAAGAACGCCCTTCGCGACGTCATTTCGGCGCCGCCCTGTCTGTTCAGGACGAGCCAAGGGTCGTTCGGATATCGGATAAAGGGCACTCGCTCCAGGCTTCAGGATGCCGCAGCCTGCGCTTCCTGCATGGCGCGCGCGTTGATGTCGAGACGATCGACCGCGGCGAGATCCTGCACGATCAGGCCAAGCGACTTGTACAGCGTGATCTCGGACGGATCGGTTCGCCCCCGAATCCGGCCGGCCAGGACTTCTCCGACCTCCCCTCTTATATGATCGCTGGAGATCGCGCCCGACGTCAGCGCCGAACGATATTCCGCGCCCGCCACCTCGACGGCGCGCCGGCTGTCGACGAACAGCTTGCCGCGCGCGACGAGCGCATCATCCACCTCACGTGGCCCGTCATAGCTGGAGCCGACGATGTTCACATGAGCCCCGGCGCGCAGCCAGTCGCCGCGCAGCACTGGCTCGCTGGCACCCGATACGGTGCACACAATGTCTGCGGCAGCTGCCTCCCTGGGATCCTCGACGGCGGCGATGTCCAGCTTGGCCTCCCGACCGACCCGTTCCGCAAAGTCGGCTGCGCGGCCATGGTCACGCCCCCATACGAACACCCGCTCCAGCCGACGCACATGGGCGATGGCATGTACGTGGGTGTGGGCCTGCGTGCCGCATCCGAACAGACCAAGTGTTCGAGCATTCTCGCGGGCCAGGGCTTCCGTCGCGACGGCCGATGCACATGCCGTCCGGATCGCCGTTACGGCCTCCGCGTCGGCTATTGCCTTGACGTCACCCGTGCCGCCGTCGAAGAGGACCACCAGGCCACGGTGCCGCGATCGGCCCTCCCGCGATCCCTGCCGGATGACCGTGCCGAGCTTCGCTCCAAAATGCCCCGTGGCCGCCTCGCGGCCGGGCATCGACGCGAACAGGATGCCATTTCCGATGCTCATGATTTCGCGCAGGGGCTGCGCCTCGCCCGACTGTGAGAAGGCTGACATCGCCGTCCGTATGGCGTCGATGCAGTCCTCATAGGTCAGCCAGTGAGCCACCTCTTCAGCGCGAAAAATCCTGCCTATCATCCCCGAGTTCCTCTGGCTGGCCAGGAAAGGACCAGCGCGTTGACAAGACATGGATTTCCACTTACGTCAAATAAATGTCAGGGTACACCACTTAATGTTGAAAAAAGCGGATGGCGCAGGGCATTAAGTGCTGCCAGAAATGGCATTCTCCAAGGCGGAGGCTCGAATTGTCGTGACCGGGATTCACCGATTGAAAGCCGTCCGCGCCACTTTTCCGTTCACAGCCTGCTTCGCCTTGATGGCCTGTGCCACGGCCTCGCCGACGATAAGCGGCACATCTCCGGAGCCCCGCCTTGCGCCGGGCTATCTCGCCGATCCCTATCCATCCACCTATCAACGCTATCCCGGCGTGCCGACCATGGTGGCGAACGTCACCATCTATGACGGGGAAGGGGGGCGCATCGATCGTGGTTCGGTGCTGTTCGCCGATGGCAAGATCGTCCAGGTCGGTCAGCAGATTGTCCCGCCCGCCGGCGCAACGGTAATCGACGGCACCGGCAAATGGGTGACGCCTGGTATCATAGACGTTCATAGCCACCTCGGCGCTTCCGCCGCGCCGCGCATCCAGGCGCTGTCCGATCACAACGAGGAGACGTCTCCCGTCACCGCGAACGTCTGGGTCGAGCATAGCGTCTGGCCGCAAGACCCCGGCTTCGGCCGTGCCCTGATGAACGGCGGCGTCACCACGCTGCAGATATTGCCCGGTTCGGCGAACCTCGTCGGTGGCCGCTCTGTGGTGCTCAAGAATGTCTATGCGCGCACGACGCGAGCCATGAAGTTTCCCGATGCGCCTTATGGCCTCAAGATGGCATGCGGCGAGAATCCGAAGCGGGTCTACGGCGCCAAAGGGCGCGAACCCTCCACGCGCATGGGGGAGGTGGCGGTCGACCGCGCGACGTGGGCCAAGGCGGTGGAATATAAGCGAAAGTGGGACAAATATGAGAGGGACGGCGGCGAATCGCCGGCCCGCGACATCGGCCTGGACACGCTGGCCGGCGTGCTGGCGGGCAACATCCGCCTTCATACCCACTGCTATCGCGCAGACGAAATGGCCAATTTCATCGGCATGTCGGCCGAGTTCGGCTATCATGTGGCCGCGTTCCACCATGCGGTCGAGGCCTATAAGATCGCCGATCTGCTGAAGGCCAATGGCATCTGCGCCGCGGTGTGGGCCGACTGGTACACCTTCAAGATGGAAAGCTATGACGGCATCCCGGAAAATCTCGCGCTGCTTCAGAAGGAAGGCGCCTGCGCGGTCATTCATTCGGATGACAAGAACAGCATTCAGCACCTGAACCAGGAGGTCGCCAAGGCGCAAACCGCCGGTCGCACTATCGGTGTGGACATCCCGGACGAGATGGCCTGGGAGTGGCTCTCGATCAATCCGGCCCGGGTGCTCGGCATCGCCGACAGGACCGGCAGCCTGAAGCCCGGCAAGATGGCGGATGTGGTGCTGTGGAATGGCAATCCACTGAGCGTCTATTCTCGGCCGGAAAGAGTCTGGATAGACGGGGCGCTGCTCTTTGATGCGAACGACCCGAAGCTGCGTCCGGTGAGCGATTTCGAACTGGGCCAGCCTGGCGAAGGAGACGCCAAATGAGGGTGTGGCTGATCGCAGTCGCGGCCCTGCTCGCGCAAGCCGCGTCGGCCGAGACGACCGCGATCGTCGGTGGTACGGTAGCGATCGGCGACGGCTCCACACCCATCCCCGATGGCACCGTCGTCTTCACCGATGGGCGCGTCGTCGCCGCCGGCCGCAATGTCGCCGTGCCTGCCGGAGCCAAGGTGATCGATGCACGCGGCAAATGGGTTGCGGCCGGTATCGTCGCAGGCTTCTCTGACCTGGGACTGGCCGATGTCGACGGGGTCGGTGAAAGCAACGACGGCAGCGCGGCGAAATCGCCTTTTTCTGCCGCGATTGACGTCTCCCCGGCGATCAATCCTCACTCGGCCATCCTCAACAATGAACGATTGCGCGGCGTGACCAGTGCGCTGGTGTCGCCCAGCGCCAGCGGTTCGATCTTCGCCGGGCAGGGCGCGGTCATCTCCCTCGGGGTCGGGTTGGACCCGGTGATGCGTCCACGTGCCTTCCAATATGTCGAACTCGGCGAATATGGTGCGGAGCTCGCCGGCGGCAGCCGGCCCGCAGCGTTCGTCATGCTGCACGAGGCGCTGGCCGAGGCGCAGGACTATCGTCGCAATCCCGACCTCTTCGACGGGCGCGGGAAGGACTCGCTGATCAAGCGACCGGATGCCCGCGCCTTGCTGGCGGTTCTGGATGGCAAGGTGCCCCTGCTCGTACATGTCGAACGGGCGAGCGACATTCGTTCGGTGCTTGCGCTGAAGACCGACTATCCGCGGCTGAAACTCGGGCTGGTCGGCGCGGGCGAGGGCTGGATGGTCGCGCCGGAGATCGCCGCCGCGCGCGTGCCGGTCATTGCCGCCGCCCTTGCCGACCTGCCCGAAGCCTTCGAGCGCATCGCCGCGACCCAATCCAATGTCGGCCGTATGGCGAAGGCAGGCGTCGCTCCGCTGGCAATCTCCACGATCAACGCGGATCCGGGCGCCAATCAGGGCAACCTCAAGCAATATGCCGGCAATCTGGTCGCCATCACCAAGGTGCCTGGCTATACCGGCCTCGATTGGGGCCGTGCCTTCGCCGCAATCACGTCAGGACCGGCGGCAGTGGTGGGGATGGACAGCGAGATCGGGTCCCTCCGTCCGGGCCGGCGTGCCGATCTGGTCATATGGACCGGCGATCCGCTCGAACTTTCCTCGGTGCCGATCGCGATCTTCATTCATGGTCGACAGCAGCCCGCCTACTCGCGCCAGACGAGATTGCGGGATCGCTACATCACGCCCGGTGAGCAGAGCCTGCCCAAAGCCTATCAGCGATAGAGTTACGTCTCGACCGGCGGCAGCGGCATGTGGTCGCGAAGGCTCGGCTCGGAGCGTGTTTACCGAAAGTTGGACCAAATGATCACCAGACGACGTGCTTTGGAATTGTTGGCGGGGGCTGCTTCAGCGGGGCTGGTCTGTACGTCGCCCGTCTTCGCCCAGGCTGTGGATGGCGGGCTGGATGGCAGGATTGCTGAAGAGGGCCTGGACCGGTCCCAGGTCATGGAAACGGCTTCCTGGCTGAGCGACAGGATCGGATCGCGGCTGACCAATTCACCTGGCATGCGGGCAGCCGAACAATGGACCCTTGCGCAGTTCAAGCGGTGGAAACTGCGGGATGTTCATGCCGAACCCTTTGATTTCGGGCGCGGCTGGTCGTTCGATCGCGCCTCGATCCGAATGATCGAGCCTCGCTCGCGGGCCCTGTCCATCATTCCGATCGCGTGGACACCGGGGTTCGACCGGCCGGTGCAGCACGGCGTTATCGTGGCGCCCATCGCCAAGGACGCCGATCTTGCCCGCTGGACGGGGAAGCTGGCCGGCAAGATCGTCCTCATATCGGCGCCCAAGGTGGTATCCCCTCTCACGGCGCCGCCCGTCCATATATATGACGATGCCGAATTGCGCGCGCTCGAGGCGCCCTACACGCCGGAAACGCGCCAGTCCGACTATGCAGCGGATATGACCGCAAGGCTGTTCGCGGAACGCCTGGATGCCTTTCTGGCCAGGGAAGGCGCCGTTGCCTGGATCCGCAAGTCATACCGCGACGGGGAACTGGTGCATGGCGATACGGGCTATGGGGCCGGCTATCGGGTCGGCCGATCCCGGGCAGTTCCGGGGTTCGAGATGGCGGCAGAGGATTATCTCCGCATCGTCAGGCTTGAGGAAAGCGGAGCGCCGGTCGTCCTGGAGATCGACAGCAGCGTCCGGTTTCATGATGGTGACCACAATGCCAACAACATCATCGCCGATATTCCGGGCACCGATCCGGACGGCCATTATGTGATGGCCGGAGCGCATCTGGACAGCTGGATCGCCGGCGATGGCGCGGCGGATAATGGCGCCGGGGTGGCGATCGTGATGGAAGCGGCGCGGATATTGTCGACGCTCAAGGTCAAGCCGCGCCGTACGATCCGGTTCGCGCTCTGGGCGGCGGAGGAGCAAGGCGGGCTGGGCTCGCTCGCCTATATCGAGCGGCATATCGCGACACGGCCCGGGCAGACCGTCCCCGGTGCGGCGCCCAGCTGGGCGTGGAGTCGGCGTTTTCCCATCTCGCCTAAACCGGGCTTCGATCGGATCGACGCCTATTTCAATGTGGATAAAGGATCGGGCGCGATACGGGGCATTTTTACCGAAGGTAATCGCGAAGTCGTGCCGATCTTTCGCCAAATGTTGAATCGTTTCGCGGCATTCGGTGCGTCATCGGTGGCAAGTGGACCGGCCGAAGGCAGCGATCATTCCGACTTTCAGAGCCTTGGCCTGCCGGCTTTTCAATTCATCCAGGACCCGCTCGACTATGAGAGCCGTGTCCATCACTCCAATCTCGATACGTTCGATCATCTCGCCCCGCTCGCACTGCGTCGAAACGCGGTGATTCTGGCGACCGTCCTGATGGAAACGGCAAATCGCGAGGAAGCCCTTCCACGTCGCCCCATGCCGACCGGCATCGGGAGCAAACAACAATGAGCGTCGGTCATATAGATATCGGGTCGAATGACCGTGCGGCTCCGACGAGCGACGTCGCGCTGCCGGCGAAATCCCTGTTCGCTTCGATGCCGACGGCCTATTTCAATTCGGGATCGATCCACCCCCTGCCGCGGGGGGCCCAACGCGCACTCGAAGCCTATGCGGCGCATAAAACGCTCAGCAGGTCCGCGGCCCCGCTCGATATGCGGGCGGCGGACGATCGCGTGATGGCACTGTTCGCGGGGCTGATTGGTGTTACGCCTGACGAACTTGCCTTTACCCAGTCGACCACAATGGCCGAGAATCTGATTCTGTCCGCACTCGACCTGCCTCGTTCGGGCGGACGGGTCGTTACCGACGAACTTCATTTCGCTGGCTCGCTCTACACCTATGCGCGCCTTGCCCAGGCGGGTGTCGATGTCGTGGTGCTGCCGATGACCGATCAGGGTACGATCGATCCCGAGGCGATGGCCGCAGCGGTGAACGACAAGACAAAACTCGTGGCGATCAGCCAGGTCTCTTCCCTCAACGGATTTGAACATGACTTGAGCGCCGTCTGCGCGCTGGCGCACGCACATGGAGCCTATGTCTATACCGATATCGTCCAGGCGGCCGGCGCCATGCCCCTCGATCTGGCCGGCAGCGGCGCCGATTTCGCGGGATGCGCCTCTTACAAATGGCTTATGGGCGACTTCGGCCTGGCCTTTCTTTATGCGCGCAAGGACGTCCATCACCTGTTGAGACCCAGTTGGTGGGGCTATTATCAGGTCAACGGCCAGAAGCAGATCGCTCCGTTACCGAAAGGGGACATATTGGAGCCGGGCAGCTACCGGCCCATGAGCAATGCGCAGGGCATTTTCGCCATGGGCACGATGTGCCGAACGGGCGTTGCAATGCTCGATTACTCGCTCGATTGGATTTCCCGGGTTGGAACCCGGGCGCTCATGAAGCATCGCCTGCCGCTTATCGATGCGATCCAGAACGAACTGCGCAAAAGAGGCTATCAGCCGCTGACTCCACTCGGCTCGCGGTCGCCGCTCCTCGCCTTCGCATTGGACGATGCGCCCGCCAAGTTGGCCGAACGGCTCGACGAACATGGTATTTCGCTGGCCCTGGGGCCCGATCGATTTCGGATTTCGCTGGCGGCGTTCAACGACCTGAACGATGTCGACCGGCTGCTCGAAGCTTTGCCTCGCGTCGTTCCATCGTGACGCGGCGCAGGGAATCTTGCTCTGCCCCAGCAAGGCGAACGGGAAAATCCCGCACGCTCGGCGACTTCCGCAGAGGAGAGGGAAGTATCCGGCTGAACACGGTCGAGGATGCACATATCAATCTTGGCGGGCTGGCAGCGCGGAGCACATGCTCCGATCGGAGGGCTCTGATTATGGACCACTATCCAACGCCCAAATATTCTCTGGATACATCCCGATCTCTCTGGCTTTCTGGTGGTGCATGGTAATGACGTCTTCGGTAAACCAGGATCTGGACCGCGGTGTCTCGCTGGTCGACGTCGTCATGTTGGGCGCCGGTTCGGCCATCGGTGCGGCTATTTTCACGGTCCTCGGTCCAGCCGCGCAGGTTGGTGGCGCGAGCATGCTGGTTTCGCTGTTGATCGCAGCAATTCCGATGGGAATCTTCGCGCTCGTCTACGGCTATCTTTCATCTGCGGTGCCGATGACGGCCGCGTCGTTCGAATGGCAAAGGCGCTTTGTCCATCCGGTATTCGCCTTTGGCGTAGTGTGGCTGCGCGTGCTCAGCAACGCCGTGGTAATGGCTCTGCTGGGGCGCATCCTGCTCGATTATCTGATCGTGGCGATACCCGTGCCGCGTACGCCGGCGATCATTGCTGCACTGCTTCTGGTCTTCGCCATAAACTATGTGGGCGTCAAGGTCGCCGCGCGCGCACAAACCATCTTGATGATCGCGCTGCTGCTGCTTTTCGCCATATATGCGGCGGTTGGTACGCGCCATATGCAGCCACATCTGCTTGTCGAAGCTGTGATATCGGGCTGGTTGCCGGTGCTGGCGCCTATACCTTTGATGATCCAGTTGTTCCTCAGTATTGAGACGGCGACCGAAATAGGTGGGGAGGTACATCGCCCGGAGCGCAATATTCCGTTGGGTCTGGCATTGGCGCTTCTGCTGACCACCGCCGTCTATGGGCTGATCGCATTTACCACGCTCAGCGTTCTCGGGCCCGTCGGGCTCGCTGAAAGCTCAGCTCCCTTGCTCGACGCCGCCAGGCAGATGCTCGGTGGATGGGCCGTCCCGCTTGTTGTGGTCGCGGCGACGGTGGCCCTTTTCAAATCGATGAATGCGGTATTTCTCGTATATTCGCGATTTCTCTACGCCATGGCAGTGGAGGGCGAATTGCCTTCCGCCCTGGCCAGGATTCATCCGCGCTTCGCCACGCCGCATATCGCGATCATCGCGGCCTTTGCGATGTCGCTGGCTTGTCTGCTGTTGCCGGAAGCGCTGATCTTTCTGCTGCTCGCGATAAGCGTTCCGACGATGGCGAAGTATTTCGGATCGTGCGCTGCGGCTTTCATCGTTGCCACCCGCCGCCCCGACATCGTGGCGCGCGCGCGGTTGAAGTTCCCCGCCTGGACGGTTCGATGGCTCGGGATCGCAGGCATGGCAACCGCGATAGTCATCGCGGCGCTCGGCCTTTCCAGTGACATCCGGCCCTATCTGCTCATGATCGGCTGGCTGGCGATTGGCCTGGCCTATCTGTTTTTCAAGAAGCGTGGAGCGCGCCGATCATGAGCGGCCGGCAGCTTCGGCGACTGGACATCGCGGCAAGAACCGTCCCGCTTCTGCTGTTCATTGCCGCCCTGATCTTCGGTGTTGGCCGGGCACAATCGGCCGATCCTTCCTCGACATCGGACATCGGAACGCTGGTCCAGCCGACCGGGGCCTTCGATTTCGAACGACGCACTGTCGAAATCCCGATGCGGGATGGTGTCCGCTTGCACACCGTCCTGATCATTCCCAAAGGCGGACGCGACGCGCCGATCCTGCTCACGCGGACCCCGTACGGGGCAGACAGCCGGACCTCGCGCAATGCCTCGCCGCGACGCGCCATGGTCCTGCCGCGCGGCGATCAGCTGTTCACCGATGATGGCTATATTCGGGTCTATCAGGACATACGCGGAAAATATGGATCACAAGGTGATTTCAAGGTTACCCGTCCTTTGCGCGGCGCGCTGAACGATACGATCACCGACGAGTCGACGGACGCCTGGGATACGATCGAGTGGCTCATCCACCATGTACCCGAGAGCAACGGGCGGGTCGGAATGATGGGATCATCCTACGACGGGTTCACGACGGCGATGGCGCTTGTCGCGCCGCACCCGGCGCTGAAGGTCGCCGCGCCGTTACACCCGATGATCGACGGCTGGATGGGCGACGACTGGTTTCACAACGGGGCCTTTCGCCAGCCCACGCTGGGCTATTTGCCTTTTGGCACGGCCGCCAAAGGCACGGGGCCATCGACGGTTCGAGGACGTTGGGACGAGTATGAGGCATATCTGCGGGCGGGTTCCGCGTCGGGTTGGGCCGACCATACGGGTATCGCGCAGCTGCCCTATTGGAAGACGCTATCGAGCCATCCCGCTTATGATCGCTTCTGGTCGGAACAAGCGCTCGACAAGATTCTCGGCCGGCAGCCCTTGTCGGTGCCGACTTTGTGGACGGCCGGCTTCTGGGACCAGGAGGATATATATGGGGCGATCCACGCCTGGGCCGCGCTCGAACAACAAGACGAGGCAAATGACCGCAACTACCTCGTGATCGGCCCCTGGCGGCACAGCCAGTCGACTGGCGAGGGCCGCACACTGGGGCCTTTCAATTGGGAAGGCGATACCGCCCTCCAGTTCAGGCGCGACATCCTCAAGCCGTTTTTCGATAGATATCTGAAGAACGATACGTCCGCCGCGACGATCTCTCCGGTGACCCTCTATAACAGCGGAGACAACCGGTGGGAGCGGTTCAACCGCTGGCCGCTCGCCTGTCAATCCGGCTGCGCCGCACCCTTGCGCCCGCTTTATTTGCAGCCGGCCTTTGGCCTGTCTTTCGATGAGCCGTCAGCGAAGACGGGGGATGGCGGTTTCGACAGCTACATCTCCGATCCTGCGAAGCCCGTTCCCTTCATTCCACGGCCGTCGCGCGCATCCGACAGTGATGTCTGGGCGCCCTGGCTGGTCAGCGATCAGCGCAGCGTTGCGGATCGCCCCGACGTCCTGACCTATGTCACACCCGTCCTGACGGAACCGCTGCGCATCAGTGGCACCCCGGCTGTGGACCTGTGGGCATCGACAAGCGGAACCGATTCGGATTGGGTCGTCAAACTCATCGACGTCTTTCCCGATGAAGTGCCTGATCAGCCACAATTGGGCGGTTACCAGCTTGGGGTCTCCATGGAGATATTTCGGGGGCGGTATCGCGAGAGCTTCGCGCAACCGCGGCCGCTTACAAGCAATGTTCCGCTCCGCTACCGCTTCGACCTGCCCAGCGCCAATCACGTCTTTCTGCCGGGACACCGGATAATGGTGCAGATCCAGTCGAGTTGGTTCCCGCTCTACGACCGCAACCCGCAACGCTATGTCGACAATATCTTCTTCGCCAAGCCGGGCGATTTTCGGCGGGCCGAACAGCGTGTATTTCGCCTGAAAGGCCAGGCAAGCTCCATTCTGCTGCCCGTGGTAGCAGACAGTCCGCGCGCTGAACCGTAGTTTTGCCTGTCCGATCCAGGTTCGAAGATCTGAAAATATCGGCAGGATCTTCCCGCCGTGATAGTCGATATCGAAAATCCGGAAGTCGAAGTGGGCGTCTAACCTGGCCGGTTATTTGCTATTCCGCTCTAGGAGTGCCGCCGCAGGATATCGGTCAGAACCTGCTCGTCGATATTGCCACCGCTCATGATCGCGGCGACCTTGCGATTGGCGAAATCGGGCTTCGTCAGCGCGCAGGCGATTGGGACGGCACCGGCGCCTTCGACGATGAGCCGGTGTTTGCGAAACATCATGGCGACGACGGCGGCGGCCTGCTCGTCGTCGACGACGGCCGTGCCTGCGACATATTCGCGCAGCAGCGGCCAAGCCGATGGCAGCACCATGGCCCCGCCGATTCCGTCGATGAAGCTGTCGGGATCGCTCTCGACCGCGACCGGCTTTCCGGCGGCCAGGGCACTGGTAAAGGGCGTGGATGAGGATGCTTCGCAGGCGATCAGCTCGATGTGCGGCGCCAGGAGGCGAATGGCAGCAGCGATGCCGAGAACCAGCCCCCCACCGCCGAAAGGAACGAGGATGGCGTCGATGTCCGGGGCGTCCTCGATGATCTCCGCACCGATCGTGGCGTTGCCGATCAGAACCTCGCGGCCGCGGCAGGGATGGACCATATGGGCCGTCTCGCCCTCGGGGATCTCGCCACTAAGGATTTCCCACCAGCGCGAGAAGGACACCTCGATGACCTCCGCTCCGAGGCTGCGCATCATTCCGATCTTGGTTCGCGCGGCATTGTCGGGCGCGTAGACTCGGGTCGGCACCCCGCGTCGCGCCGCCGCCGCGGCCACCCCCTGCCCGAAATTGCCGGCGCTGGCAGTGTACAGCCCCCGGTCAAGGCATTCATCGGGTACGCTGAGAACGGCATAGCTGCCGCAGCGAATCTTGAACGAGCCATATGGCTGGATATTCTCCGCCTTCGCCAACGCCGCTCGTCCGTTCGCGGCACTGACCGGCACCAGCGGCGTGCGGATCGCCACGTCGCGCAGCAGCGAGCGCGCCCGGTCGATATCGTCACGCGTGATCTGGCCCACGATATTGTCGACATCGGACATGGGCGATTCTCCTGGGCGGTGTAGGTAATCCGGGTTCATCGATCATCGATCGTGACAAGTCGGCACGTTCGAAGGACACCGTCCGCGGTGTCTTGCCGGTGCCGGATTTTTACAATGTTATGATAGTGGAAGCAGCCATTATATCTGGAGCAGACTATTCGCCAAGGTGCGACAGAAAGTCAAACGCGGCCACGGATGGCCGCTTGTCCGAATTCTCTCCCTCGAACACTTCGACCGGGGCGATGAAGTCCTCCTGGGCCGGGAGCGATCCCACGGAAGCAGAACGGCGCCTCCCGAAGAATTTGCTGCTGATGGTTTTCGCTGTGGCTGCGAGGCGATATCCGGCGCTCTTATCGGGCGAACATCCGTGAACTAATGGTCGCGCTGGCCTGGCCGCCCGATGGGCGCTATCGGGGGCATATCGTTTCCTATGGCTTGACGAGAGGACGCGGATGACCTCGACCCCGCCCGAGCCCAGTCGGAATCTCACCGCCGGCTTCCTGCGTAACTTCGATCTCGCCTCGCTGCGCCTGCTGCTCAGCGCGATCGAAGAGGGGAATCTGGCGCGCGTTGCGGCGCGCGAGGGTTTCTCGCTGTCCGCGGTCAGCCGGCGCATCTCCGATCTCGAGGCGCGGATCGGTATCAGGCTGCTCCATCGGCATGATCGCGGTGTCAGCGCCACCGATGCCGCCCTGGCGAACCTTGCCCGGTTACGCAGCCTGTTCGGCCTGATCGATCAGCTGGTCGAAGATTTTCGCGCGATCCGCGACGGCGAAAAAGGCGTGGTGCGCGTGCGCGCCCACCTCACCGCAATCACCGGAGCCTTGCCCGAGGCGATGTCGAGCTTCACCGAAAGCCATGAGGGGATCGAACTCGTCGTCGATGAGGCGACCAGCAGGGAGATCGTCCATGCCGTCCAGCTTGGCGACTGCGATATCGGCTTCGTCTCCGGAACGGTCGATACCGAACGGCTGGCCGTCTTCCCCTGGAAGACCGACGAACTCGTGGTGGTGATGCCCGCGAATCATAGGCTGGGCGGCCAGGCGGCCCTGAGTTTCGGCGAGCTGCTCGATTACGGTTTCGTCGGAATGACTCCGGGCAGTGCGCTGCTCACCCTTTTCCGGGGCCAGGCCGCCTTGCTGGGTCGGACGCTCGACGAACGGGCGCGGGTGAGCACGTTCGACGGCGTGGTCGAAATGGTCGCAGCCGGGATAGGCATCGGCATTCTGCCCGCCGCCGTCGCCGCGCGTGTCGCTGCGCAACGCGGTCTGGCGATCCGGCGGCTGAGCGAGCCGTGGGCGGCGCGTCGGCTCGTGATCTGCGTGCGTGACCGCGAGCAGCTTCCGGCCGCGGCGCGTGCCTTTCTCGATCATCTGACCGGGGGATAGCGGCTGTCGCAACCCAGGCTTGCTGGAAACGGCATGGACCACAGGGGCTGGGCGGCGCCACATCGGGGACAAGGCTCGGGCCCATTGCCGTCTTGCCGCGATTTCCGGGACTGGGAGATCGGATGTCCTCGCAACGCCCTTCGCCGGTCCTGGCCGGCCTTCGCATACTCGAAATCGGCCATTTCGTGGCGGCGCCCTTTTGCACCCGGCTGCTGGCGGATCTGGGGGCGGACGTGATCAAGATCGAACCGCGCGGCGGCGATCCCGCCCGTAGCTGGGGCGAGATGGTCGATGGCCGCTCGCTCTGGTGGTCGATGCATGCCCGCAACAAGCGCAGCATCACGCTGGATCTGAAATCGAAAAAGGGGCGGGCGTTGCTGCTCGATCTGGTCGCGCAATGCGATGTGGTGGTCGAGAATTTCCGGCCGGGCCAGCTCAGGAAGATGGGGCTGGGCCCCGATGTGCTGCGCCGGGCGCGGCCGGACCTGATCGTCGCGCACATCTCCGGCTATGGCCAGGACGGGCCGGGGGCCGAGCGCGCCGCCTTCGGGGTGATCGGCGAGGCGATCGGTGGCTTGCGCTACCTGACCAACCATGTGCCCGGCACCGTCGATCTGCCACCGGTGCGGGTGGGCATCAGCATCGGCGATTCGATCGCCGGCCTCTATGCCGCCTTCGGGGTCATGGCGGCGCTGTGGCAGCGCGATCGCGCGAAAGGAGACGGTCAGGCGAGGACCATCGACGTGGCGCTGACCGAAAGCATGCTGAGCATGATGGAGGGCATGCTGCCCGAATATGGCGCGCTGGGTAAGATAGACCGGCGGCGGCATCGCCACCGCGGCGCCGACCAACGCCTATCCCAGTGCCGACGGGCAATGGGTGCTGATCGCCGCCAATTCGGAGCCGCTGTTTGCCAAGCTGATGGCATTGATCGGCCATGCCGAGCTGATCGGCGCGCCGGGCTATGCCAGCAATCCCGAGCGGGTCGCGAACGTAGCCCATCTTGATGCGCTGATAGGCGAGTGGAGCCGCCAACATGACGCGGCCGATCTGGTCGCGCTGCTCGACGCCGCCGATATCCCCAACAGCAAGGCCTATACCGCCGCTGATTGCGCCGCCGATCCGCAATATCGCGCGCGGGGTATGGTGCGCGAGGTGCCCGACAAGTATTTCGGCACGGTGCTGCAGGCGGGCATGGTGCCGCACATCCCGGAATCACCGGGCGAGGTGCGCTGGACCGGGCCCGATCTGGGCGAACATAATCACGAGGTTCTGAGCGAATTGCTGGGGCTGGAGCGCGAGGCGATCGAAGCTCTCGAACAGGAAGGCGTGCTGTGAGCGGAGCCGCTCAGGTCGAGATCGTCGAAGTCGGGCCGCGCGACGGCTTCCAGTCGATCGGCCCGCTGATCCCGACGCCCACCAAGATCGCCCTGATCGAACAATTGCACGCCGCCGGCATCCGGCGGATGGAGACTACCTCCTTCGTCAGCGCCAGCGCCCTGCCGCAGCTGGCCGACGCGCCCGCGATCGTCGCGGCGGTGGCGCGGATGCCGACGCTGGATTCGCAGGTGCTGGTGCCGACGGCGCGCCATGCCGAACGCGCGCTGGCAGCGGGGGCGCGGCATCTGAGTGCGGTGCTGTCGGTCAGCGAGCGGCACAATATGGGCAATGTTCGCCGGACGCCGATGGAATCGGTGGCGGATTACACACAGATGGTGGCGATGATGCCGGCGGACGCGAGCATGCGGCTGAACCTCGCCACCTCCTTCGATTGCCCGCATGTCGGCCGGATAGATCGCGACGCGGTGCTGGCCCTGCTCGAGCCGCTGGTGGCGGCGAGCGCCGATGTCGAGATCGCGCTGTGCGACACCACCGGCCATGCCGATCCGGCGCAGGTGCGCGGTCTGTTCGCCGCCGCGGCGGATCGCTTCCCCCAGGTGCGGGCCTGGGCCTTCCACGGCCATGACACCTATGGACTGGGTGCCGCCAATGTGCTGGCGGCCTGGGACGTCGGCATCCGGATATTCGATGCGGCGGTGGCGGGGCTGGGCGGCTGCCCCTTCGCCCCCGGCGCGACCGGCAATGTCGCGACCGAGGATCTGATCTGGATGTTCGACCATATGGGAGTCGAGACCGGCATCGATCTCCAGAAGCTGGTCGATGCCGCCCGCGCGGTGGCCGAGCTGCCGGGGGCCCAGGTCGGCGGCCGGGTCCGCCAGGCATTGGGTGCGCGTGCCTGTCTGGCGGCATCCTGATCGCGCTTCGGGCGCTACCGATATTGGCGATTTATCCTGCAATACTATCTCGAAGACGGCATCCTGTCCGTCGATCTACCAAGGAGGCCTGACGGCCCGGTCGATGAAGGCCGACTTGAGCAGGCATTCCGCCCATTCCTCCTCGAGCACCGAGTCCGCGACGATTCCCGAGCCCACCCCATATTCGGCCTGGCCGCCGGGCCGCAGCCGCAGGGTGCGGATCGCGACGTTGAAACGGCATTGCCAGGCCTCGTCCGCCCCCGTCGCGCCGTGGATCGCGCCGATCGCGCCGCAATAGGGGCCGCGTCCGCGATGCTCGATCTCGCGGATGATCTCCATCGCGCGCAGCTTGGGGGCGCCGGTGATCGAACCGCACGGGAACATCGCCCGGATCGCGCGCTCGAACGAAGGCGGGCCATCGATCCGGGCGGATATGCCGGTCGTCATCTGGAACAGGGTGGGATAGGTCTCGATCCGGAAGGGCGAGTCGACCCGGACGCTGCCGGGCAGGCTCATCCGCGCCAGATCGTTGCGCATCAGATCGACGATCATCAGATTTTCGGCGCGGTCCTTGACGCTGGCGGCCAGCGCCTCGGCGAGCCGCCGATCGCTCGGGGCGTCGCTGCCGCGCGGGCGGGTGCCCTTCATCGGCCGGACGGCGATGTTGCGATCGCGCATCGCGAAGAACAGTTCGGGTGAGAAGCTCAGCAGCCATTCGACGCCGTCGAAGATCAGCGCTGCGAAGCGGGCGTTGGCCGCGGGTCGGATCGCCCGGTAGAGCGCCACCGGGTCGCCCTCCCACCCGCCCTCCAGCCGGAAGGTCAGATTGGCCTGATAGATGTCGCCGGCCGCGATCGCCTCCTTCACCCGGCCGAAGGAGGCGGCATAGCTGTCGAAGCCGATCGCCGGCCGCAAAGGCGACAATCGCGCAAGGCCGATCGCCCTGCGACCAAGCCAGCCGTCCACCGTCTCGGCCGGCATGGCGGTGCAGCCGTCGAAGGCGAAAAGGCGCAGCAGTGCATCCCCCGGCTGGTTGCCCCCAAGCCAGTGCCTCAGCCGGGGCTCCAGGGCATAGCCGGCCTCATAGCCGATCCAGCCCGCCACGATTCCGCCGGCTCGTGCCACGGCGTCGGCTCTGGCGAGCGCCTTGTGGACGTCCTCCGCGCTGGTCGCGGTGATCATGTCGCGGGGCCGTTCGTACAGGCTGGCCTCGCCCTTCTCGATATCCTCGAGCAGGATGAACGGAGAGGGCCGGGACACGGCCGGCATCGGACGTCAGCGTTCGAAGATCGCGGCCAGGCCCTGACCGCCGCCGATGCACATCGTCTCCAGTCCGTAGCGGGTGCCACGGCGGCCCATCTCGTTCAGCAGGGTCGCGGCAATGCGCGCGCCCGTCACGCCGATCGGATGGCCCAGCGAGATGCCCGAGCCGTTGACGTTGAGCCGGTCGAAGCGGCTGTCCTCCGCGCTCCAGCCCCACCCCATGGTGACGGCCAGCACCTGCGCGGCGAAGGCCTCGTTGAGTTCGATCAGGCCGATGTCGTTCCAGCCGAGCCCGGTGCGCGCGAACAGGCGTTCGACGGCGGGCACCGGCCCGATCCCCATGCGCGACGGATCGCAGCCCGCCGCGGCCCAGCCCAGGAACCAGCCGGCGGGCTCAAGCCCCAGCTCGGCCAGGCGGTCCTCGGCGACCACCAGGCAGGCGGCGGCGGCGTCGTTCTGCTGGCTGGCATTGCCGGCGGTGACCACCCCGCCCTCGATGGGCCGGAGCGCAGCCAGGCTCTCCAGCGACGCGTCGGCGCGATAGCCTTCGTCATGGTCGAAGACGGTCACGGCGCCGCGCTTGCCCGGCACGTCCACCGGCACCACCTCATCGGCAAAGCGGCCCTCCCGCCAGGCTGCGGCGGCGCGCTGGTGCGACCGGACGGCATAGGCGTCACACTGTTCGCGGCTGATGCCATGGTCGCGGGCCAGATTCTCGGCGGTCTCGATCATGCCGGATATGACGCCGTAGCGCGCGATCGGCTGCGACATCAGCCGCGCCCGGGTCAGCCGGTCGTGCAGCTCGACATTGCCCATGCGCGCCCCGCCCCGGATCGCGGTCGAATAATGCTCGACGTTCGACATGCTCTCCGCGCCACCGGCGACGACCACGTCGGCGGCGCCGGTCTGCACCATCATCGCCGCCTCGATGATCGCCTGCAGGCCCGATCCGCAGCGCCGGTCGAGCTGGAAGCCGGGCACCGATTGCGGCAGCCCGGCGGCCAGCCAGGACCAGCGGCCGATGGCGGGCGCCTCGCCGCCCGGATAGCCATGGCCGAACACGACGTCGTCGACCCGCTCGGGATCGATCCCGCTGCGTTCGACCAGCGCCTTGAGGATGACGCCGCCGAGGTCGCCGGCGGTGAGCGACGAGAGGCCGCCGCCGAACTTGCCCACTGCGGTACGGAGGGGGGAGACGATCGCGGCGCGGCGCAGTTGCATCGATGGGAATCCTTCGGTTGAGAGGTCAGATCGCCCGTTCGAGCTGGCCGGCGGCCGCGCGCAGATCGGGCAGATGGATTTCGAGCAGCCGCTCGCGGCTGTGGGCGTGGGAGAAGGTCGCGACGTTGAGGCTGGCCACCACCGTTCCGTCGCGGTCACGCACCGGCACCGCCAGCGAACGCAGCCCCGGTTCCAGTTCCTCCTCGACGAGGCTCCAGCGCTGCTCCGCGACCGATGCCAGCTCGGCGCGAAGCCGTTCCGGGCTGGTGATGGTCCGCTCGGTACGGGGCTCCAGCAACGCCGCGGACAGCCAGCGCTCGCGCTCGTCCTCGTCCATCGCCGCGAGCAGGATTCGGCCCATCGATGTGCAGTGGCTGGGCAGGGTGCTGCCCACCATCAGCGGCGCGGCGATGATCTGGTTCCGCTCGGCGCGGGCGATGTAGATGATTCGGCCGGGATCGGACGGGTCGAGCGTGCCGACCGAGATCGTCTCCTCCAGCCGGTCGCGCAGCGCGTTGGCGACCGCCTGGGCGGCGCTCGCCAGCGGGGTGGAGGTGAGATAGCCGCAGGCGAGCGGCAGCAGCCGGGGCGTCAGTGCATATTGGCCACCGCGTTCGCGGGCATATTCCAGCTGGACCAGCGTGTGCAGGCAGCGTCCGGCGCTTGGCCGGTTGAGGCCGCTGATCCGCGCCGCCTCGCCCACTGTGAGCGAAGAGCGGCCCTCGAACGCCCGCAGCACGTCCAGCCCCCGGGCGAGCGAGAGCATGAAATTGGGATCGGCGACAGCGCCATCGGCCATGGATTGATCTTTCGACTGTGTACGATTAATGTATCTTTTGTCCGATTATCGGTCAAGTAAGGGATGAAATGGCGAAGCGCAAGATAGTGAGCGACGCGGGGGCCGCGCTCGCCGGCGTCCTGTCCGACGGGATGACCATCATGTCCGGGGGGTTCGGGCTTTCGGGAAATCCCGAGCATCTGATTGCCGGGCTGCTGGCCAGCGGCGTGAAGGAACTCACCATCATCTCGAACAATTGCGGCGCTGACGGCTTCGGCCTGTGGACCCTGCTCAACAACGGCCAGATCCGTAAGATGATCTCCTCCTATATCGGCGAGAACCGGCTGTTCGCCGAACTCTATCTGGCGGGAAAGCTGGAGCTGGAGCTCAATCCGCAGGGGACGCTCGCCGAGCGCATCCGCGCCGGGGGCGCGGGCATCCCTGCCTTCTATACGAAGACCGGCGTGGGCACCGTCGTGGCGGAAGGAAAGCCGGTCGAGACGTTCGAGGGCCAGGACTATGTCCGGGAAGCCTGGCTGCGTGCCGATCTTGCGATCGTGAAGGCCTGGAAGGGCGATCCCGAGGGCAATCTGATCTACCGCAAGACCGCGCGCAACTTTAACCCGAACATGGCCACAGCCGGCCGCATCACCATCGCCGAGGTGGAGGAACTGGTCCCCGCCGGCGCGCTCGATCCCGATCAGGTCCACACCCCCGGCATCTATGTCGACCGGCTGTTCCAGGGCCCTTCCTACGAAAAGCGCATCGAGTTCCGGACCACGCGTCCGCGTGTGGAGGAGCAGGGCTGATGGCGTGGACCCGCGAACAGATGGCCGCCCAGGCCGCGACCGAGCTGCAGGACGGCTTCTACGTCAATCTCGGCATCGGCATTCCGACGCTGGTGGCGAACCATGTGCCCGACGGTATCGAGGTGGTGCTGCAATCCGAGAACGGCATGCTCGGCATCGGGCCCTTCCCCTATGAGGAGGAGGTCGATCCCGACCTGATCAACGCCGGCAAGCAGACCGTTTCTACCCTGCCGACATCGAGCTTCTTCAGCTCGGCCGACAGCTTCGCGATGATCCGGGGGGGGCATGTCGACCTCGCCATCCTCGGCGCGATGGAGGTGGCCGGCAATGGCGATCTCGCCAACTGGACGGTGCCCGGCAAGATGATCAAGGGCATGGGCGGCGCGATGGACCTCGTCGCGGGAGTCAAGCGGGTGGTGGTGGTGATGAACCATTGCGACAAGGCCGGCGGCCCGAAGATCGTGCCACGGTGCAGCCTGCCGCTGACGGGTACCGGCGTGGTCGACGCGATCGTCTCGGAATATGGCCGCTTCCTGCTCGATCGTGCCGGCGAAAGACTGATCGCGCAGCAGCTTGCCGATGGCGTCGATCTGGAACTGGTACGGAGCCGCACCGGCATTCCCGTAGCGGCCGGCTGAGTTGCCCGCTTCGCATCCGCATCGCGGATGAAAGCTATCCGGGCGCCGGATTTCCTGGCGGGCCGGCGCATGTCTAAGGCTGCGCCTCACGATAATCCGTGAGGAGGGCGAGCGAATGACGGGCGGCCGCGGAACACCGATATTGCTGGTCGGCAGTGTGCCGCTTGCCGACGAGGCCGAGGTTTTCGCTACCGTCGGCCGGATATTGGGAGCGCGGGTCTGGGCCATTCCCGATGGCGAGACCGGCGAGCGCACCAACTGGATCAACTGGCAGAAGGCGGTGATGGACCGTGCGCCGATGCTCGAGCGGCTCCGACATGTCGATGGCTATGGCGCGGTCCAGGTGGATCTCTATTCGGAGCGGCCCGATCATCGCGGCGACGGGCGCTTTCCGCCGCTCGGCTATGCCGCCGCCGCCATCGCGTCCTACCGCAGCTTCGAACGCCTGGCCGGGGAAGGGCGGGTGGCGCCGGGGACCCGGTTCCAGGTGGCGCTTCCCACGCCCTTCGCCCCGATGATGTCGTTCATCGAGCCGGGCAGCTTCGAACGGATCGAGCCGCTCTATGTCGATGCGATGCGGCGCGAGCTGGGGGATATCCTTGCCGCCATTCCGCACGACAGGCTGGCGATCCAATGGGATACCGCGCTGGAATTCGCGGTTCTCGAAGGGGTGTTTCCAGCCCCGGTCCGCGATTTTCCGTCCCTGACCGGGCGGCTGGTTGAACTGGCCTCCTGGGTGCCGGTCGAGGTCCGGCTCGGCTTCCATCTCTGCTATGGCGATGCCGACCACAAGCATTTCAAGGATCCCGATGACAGCGCGCTGATGGTCGAGGTGATGAACCGGCTGATCGCGCAGGTCGGCAGGCGGATCGACTGGTTCCACCTGCCGGTCCCGATCGGCCGCGACGATCCGGGCTTCTTCGCGCCGCTCGCGCGCCTCGATCGGTCGGCCGGCACGATGGTCCACCTCGGGCTCGTCCATGCGCGCGATGGTGTCGAGGGCGCCCTGCGCCGGGTGGCCGCCGCGCGACACCATGTCGATGGCTTCGGCATCGCCACCGAATGCGGGCTCGGACGTCGTCCGCCGGAGAGCATTGTGCCGCTGCTCCATCTCCACGCCGAGATCGCCGCGCGGATGGACGGCGACGCGGCCTGAGCAGGCGTTCGGTGGGGATCGGCCCCGCGGTGCCCGGCACCGCGGGGCTTTTTCATGCGCGCGGCCCCCTTCTCATCCGGAAGCCGGATTCGCGGAATCCGTGCCGCCTTCTACCCATGGTCCCGGGCGGCAATTATTCAAGATCGCAAGAAGTCATCCGGCTTCGGTTCTCCGAAATCATGTCTTCGATCGATGAACATGTTGTCGGGGTGAAGGAAAGTGCCACGGCGGCGAAAGTATCTGAGTGGGATCTAGCCATGGCTCCACTTTTCGCGCGCAATATTTCTAGGAAAGAGATGCCATGAAGAGCCCATTGATGAAATATCGGAATCTGGAAGAGGCGATGGGGGCTGTCGGCGGCCCGGTGCAGCTGCTGCGCGGTTCGCAGACCGGTCCCTATGTCTTTCCCGTGGTGGCGCCCGAATATACCAACTGGCGTGACGAGCAGCGCGCCTGGAAGGAGAGCGTCGCGCTGCTCAACCTGTCCTATCACATGACCGACCTCTACCTGCGCGGTCCCGACGCGCTGAAGGTGCTGCAGAAGGTCGGCCTGACCAAGATGGTCACCTTTCCCGTCAACCGCGGCAAGCAGCTGATCGCGTCGAGCCCCGACGGCTATCTGATCGGCGACGGCATCGTCTTCCATCTGGAGCAGGATTATTTCCGCGTGGTCGGCCCGCCGGTCATCTCCGACTGGACCCAGTTCCATGCCGAGACCGGCGGCTTCGACGTGGAGATCGACCGCGACGAGACGGTCACCTTCCGGCCCGGCGATCCGCGCATCTACATCTATCAGGTTCAGGGCCCGCTGGCGCTGGAGATGATGAAGGAGGTGACGAACGGCACCCTGCCCGAGATCGGCTTCTTCGCGATCGGTGACTTCGAGATCCGCGGCAAGAAGGTCCGCGCGCTGCGCCACGGCATGGCGGGCACCGCGGGCTTCGAGATGTTCGGCCCCTGGGAGGACCAGGCCGTGATCATGGACGCGCTGGAGGAGGTCGGCGCCCGATATGGCATGCGCAAGATCGGCTCGCTGGCCTATCCGACCAGCACGCTGGAATCCTCGTGGATGCCGCTGCCGGTGCCGGCGGTCTACCATGGCGAGGCGATGAAGCCGTTCCGCGAATGGCTGACCATCCCGCATATCGAGGTTCTCGGCTCGGTCGGCGGCAGCCTCGCCTCCACCCGCATCGAGGATTATTACATGGACCCGGTGGAGGTCGGCTACACCGGCCTGATCGACACCAAGCGCGACGACTATATCGGCTGCGAGGCACTGAAGGAGCGGGTCGCGAACCAGCGCCGCAAGAAGGTGACGCTCGTCTGGAACCATGACGACCTGATGAAGGTCATGCACGACTCGCTCTACGCCGATCCGCCCGCGCGCTTCGTCAACTTCCCGCTCGCGACCTATTCGACCTTCCATGTCGATGATGTGCGCAAGGGCGGCAAGTCGGTCGGCATCGCCCAATATTCGGGCTTCTCGGCTAATGCGGGCGAGTTCGTCTCGCTGTCGATCGTCGACCTCGAACATGCCACGCCGGGCACCGAGCTGACGCTGATCTGGGGCGAGCAGGAGATGCGCCGCCCGACCATCGAGAAGAACACGCTGCGCGAAGTGCGCGTGACGGTCGCTCCGGCGCCCTATTTCGAGAAGGTCATCAAGAAAGACTGATCTTCCTTCCCCGGCCCCGCGCCGCCGCGCGGGGCCGGCCCCCTTCCCGAGAGGCTTCCCATCATGAAACTCGCCCTTGCGGCCCAGGACAGCCCCGTCCTGGACCTGGTCCGATCCTTTTCGCTCGAGATGACCGCGAAGGACATCGACAGCCTCTCCGAAGCGGCGCCGCTGATCCCGGCGGGCACGCCGATCTCGGTGACCTATCTGCCCGGCGAGGAGATGCCGGCCCGTGTCGCCGCCGCGAAGGCGGTGAAGGCGCTTGGCTTCGTCCCCGTGCCGCACATCTCGGCACGCCGTGTCCTGTCGCGCGATGATCTCGCCGATTTCCTCGCGATCCTCGACGATCAGGTGGGCATCGAGCGCGCCTTCGTGATCGCGGGCGATCCGCCGGCGCCGATGGGGCCGTTCGAGGATGCGCTGGCCGTCATCCGCAGCGGCATGCTCGACGCGGCCGGCATTCGCACCGTCGGCATATCGGGCTACCCCGAAGGCCATCCCGATATCGACAAGCCGAAGCTGGCCCGCGCGATGCAGGACAAGCTCGCCGCGCTCGCCGAACAGGGCAAGGAGGCGGAGATCATGACCCAGTTCGCCTTCGATGCCGATGCGATCCTCGTCTGGCTGGAGCGCATCCGTCAGGATGGCGTCGTTGCCCCCGTCCGGCTCGGCGTGCCGGGCCCCGCCAGCGTCAAGAAGCTGGTCCGCTTCGCGGCGCGCTGCGGCGTCGGCGCCTCGGCCAAGGTGATGCTCAAATATGGCACCTCGATCACCAAGCTGTTCAACACCGCCGGCCCGGAGCGCCTGATCGAGGATCTCGCCGCCCGTCTCGATCCGGCGCGTCATGGCCAGGTGATGCTGCACTTCTATCCCTTCGGTGCCCTGCTCGACACCGCGCGCTTCATCGACACCAACTATCCCGCCGCCGGGCGCTGACGGCGGATCGCGGGAGAACGGCCATGGGCCTGTTGGTCGACGGCGTCTGGCACGACCGATGGTATGATACGGAAAGCAGCGGCGGCCGTTTCATCCGCGCCGAATCCCAGTATCGCGGCGGACTGGACGGCGATTTCGAGGCACAGCCCGGCCGC
Source organism: Rhizorhabdus dicambivorans (assembly GCF_002355275.1). NCBI lineage: Bacteria > Pseudomonadati > Pseudomonadota > Alphaproteobacteria > Sphingomonadales > Rhizorhabdaceae > Rhizorhabdus > Rhizorhabdus dicambivorans. The sequence continues at coordinate 779,657 of NZ_CP023449.1, forward strand.
TACCATCTCTATGCCGGGTTCGCCTGCCCCTGGGCGCATCGCGTGCTCATCATGCGCGCCCTCAAGGGGCTCGAAGGCATGGTCTCGGTCTCGATGGTCAACGCCCATATGGGCGGCCTGGGGTGGAGCTTCCTGCCCGGGGAGGGCGTCGTTCCCGATGCGGTCAACGGCGCGACCCATCTCCATCAGGTCTATGTCGCGGGCGATCCGAACTATACGGGGCGGGTCACCATCCCGATCCTGTGGGACAAGGCGGAGCGGCGGATCGTCAACAACGAATCCTCGGAGATCATCCGCATCCTCAACCATGGCTTCGACGGCATCGGCGCCGCGCCCGGCGACTATTATCCCGCCGGGCTCCGTGCCGCGATCGACGAGGTCAACACGCGCGTCTACGCCACCGTGAACAATGGGGTTTACCGCGCCGGCTTCGCCACCAGCCAGCAGGCCTATGAGGAAGCGGTGCTGCCGCTGTTCGAGACCCTCGACTGGCTCGACCGGCGGCTGGCGCGGAATCGCTGGCTGGTGGGTGGACAGCTGACCGAGGCCGACATCCGCCTGTTCACGACGCTGGTGCGCTTCGACGCGGTCTATCACGGCCATTTCAAGTGCAACCTGCGCAGGATCGCCGACTATCCGCACCTCGCCCGTTTCGTGCGCGCTCTGGCTGGGGATCCGCGCATCGCGCCGACCATCAACCTGCCCCATGCTAAGGCCCATTATTATGGCAGCCACCCGGGGATCAACCCGAGCGGGATTGTTCCGGTCGGCCCCGAACGGCCGCTGGGGCCGTGAAGTCCGCCAGGCGGAAGATCACTATCCGGTCCGCGCTATGGATCGATGCCCACGCGAAATTTATGCCTTTCCCGAGACAAGATAAAGGATTGCCAAGATGACCCATCTGGACCTGTACAATTACACCATGTCGATCTGCTCGATGAAGACGCGGCTCGCCATGGAGGAGCTCGGTCTCGACTATCAGGACCGGCAGGTCGACATCGGTTTCGCGCTGGAGAATTTCGAGCCTGACTATGTGCGGCTCAACAACAAATGCGTGGTTCCCACGCTGGTGGCCGGGGACAAGGTCGTCACCAATTCCTATAATATCGTGCTCGAGGCGGCGCAAATCGCCGGCAAGGGCCTGCCGGCCGATCCGGCCGCGCGGGAAACCGCGCTCGACTGGTTCCAGAAGGGCGACCAGGTCAACTTCCAGGTCATCACCTATGGGCGCAAGGGCGTGCCGCGTGGCGACGAGCTGCTGATCGCGCGCCGGGCACGCGCGCTGGAATATGCGGAGAAATATCCCGATCTGCGGCCGATCTACCAGGCCGCGCATGATCGGATCGTGGAGCACGGCAATTGCGCCTATGATGCCGAGACGGTGGCCGATGCCGAGGCCGGGCTGGTGGCGCGGCTCGACGAACTGGACAAGCATGTGCAGGGGCGCAGCTTCATCGCCGGCGATGACTATAGCGTGGCCGATATCATGTGGACCGTGCTGCTCGCCCGCGTCGAGATGCTCGAGCTGGGCGGCCTGATCAGCGAGCGGCCGCATCTGCTGGCCTATTATCAGCGCATGAAGGCGCGGCCCAGCTTCGCCGCCGCCCGCGTGATGCCCAATTGGAAGGGTGGGATCTGACCCGCCATCGGCGTCAGGACGGCAAAGGATATCGTGAATATTCCGTGCCTGGGAACAGATTATCCAAGTAACGGATGAGTATTATCCGGCTGTGTATTTGATAAGCAGACCATGGCCGATACCGTGATTTTCCGTAATCTCGGGAAAAACATATAAGCGGGAGTGAGGGGCATGAAGGATCTACGTCGCTGCATCATGAGTGCGATTGTCGGGGTGACCGCGCTGCAGGCTGGGAGCGGTTCGGCGTTCGCGCAGGAGCGCGCTCCCGAGGGAGAGGTGTCGGGCGGGGCCGCGACGGCCGCGCCGGAAACCCCCGACGACATCGTCGTCACGGCGCGCCGCCGCGCCGAGCGGCTCCAGGAGGTGCCGGTCGCGGTGACCGCGCTGTCGGCCGCCAGCTTGGAAGCGCGCGGCGCCTCCGATGTCGCGGCGATCGCGCCGGCCACCCCGGGTCTCAGCTTCAACGGCGGTGCCGTCGGCGGATCGGGCACCAGTTCCTCGGCGCAGGTGTTCGTGCGCGGCATCGGACAGGACGATTATCTGCCGACCACCGATCCGGGTGTCGGCATCTATATCGACGAGATCTATCTGGGCCGGACGACGGGGTCGATCCTGGCGCTCACCGATATCGAGCGGGTCGAGGTGCTGCGCGGCCCGCAGGGTACGCTTTTCGGCCGCAACACGATCGGCGGCGCGATCCTGGTGACGACGCGCAAGCCCGATCTCTCGGGAACGCATCTCAGCGTCTCCGCCAATCTCGGCGAACGCTCGCTGATCGACCTCAAGGGATCGGTCAACCTGCCGCTGTCGGATACGGTCGCGGTCAAGATATCGGCGGGGCTGAAGAAGCAGGACGGCTATGGCCGTTCCACCATCACGCCGGGCCGCTATGGCGACACCGATCGCTGGGGGATTACCGGCCAGCTGCTGTTCCAGCCGTCGGACCGGCTCAAATTCCTGCTGTCGGCCGACTATTCGGAGATCGACCAGCCCAGCCCGACCCAGGTTGCGAGCCGGATCGGCGCTCCCGCCGGCCTGATCGCGGCCTATAACGGGTTCGCCCCGGCGCGGGGCCTGCCGCTGTTCAATCAGGCGCTGGCGGCGACTGGCCGCTTCACCAACAGCAGCCAACGGCTCGGCTATGACCGCGCCAAGGTGAAGGGTGCGTCGCTGACCGGCGAATATGAGATCATGGAGGACTGGAGCCTCAAGTCGATCACCGCCTATCGCGAGAGCGACGTCGATTTCTCGGCCGATGCGGACACCACCAGCGCGCCGATCTTCGACGTCACCACGGTTGTCGACCAGTCCCAGTTCAGCCAGGAATTCCAGCTGAGCGGCACGCTGGGTTCGCTCGCGCTGACGGCGGGCACATATTATTATGACGAGGATATCGACTATACGCTGACCGCCGACATCCTGCCCGGGCTCTACGGTTTCCTTGTCGGGCGCGGTGTCTGTCCGAGCGCGGCGACGCCGTGCTTCGCGGCGACGCGCGGCTTCCGCCAGCCATCGACCCTGTCGATCAAGGCCTATGCCGGCTTCGGCCAGGGGACCTTCACCTTCACCGACTGGCTGAGCGCCACCGGCGGCCTCCGCTACTCGGTCGAGAAGCGCAGCTTCGACACCCAGTCCTTCGGCACGGCGACCGGCGCGCTGCAGTTCGGCGGCAATCAGAGCCGGCGCTATTCGCAATGGACCCCGAAGATCGGGATCGAGGTGAAGCCGGCGCGCGACGTGCTGGTCTATGGCTCCTATTCGAAGGGCTACAAGTCGGGCACGTTCAACGGCCGGGCCACTTCCGGACCTGCGCTCAACGAGGTGCTGCCGGAGAATTCGGACAGCTATGAGATCGGCCTGAAGTCGCAGTTCCTCGATCGGAAGGTGACGCTGAACCTGTCGTTCTACGACGTCACCTACAAGAATCTGCAGACGACGGTGACGGTGCGTGATGCCAGCGGCGCGCCGGCCACCGCGCTGATCAACGCCGCCAAGGCCCATGCCAAGGGCTTCGAGGCCGAATTGACGGTGCGTCCGCTCGATGGCCTGATGCTGAACGCGACCTGGGGCTATATCGACGGCAAGATCACGGAGACGACGCCGGTTGCGGCGGCGCAGGGGCTGCTGGTCGGCAACAAGCTGACCAAGACGCCGAAGAACAAGGTCTCGCTGGCCGCCCAATATGATTGGGACATGCTCGGATCCAAGGCCTTCGCCCGGGTCGATTACAGCTGGCAGTCGTCGATGTTCCACACGCCGCTGAACCAGTTCGCCACCTTCGAGCCGGCCTATGACGTGGTCAACGGGCGGATCGGCTACACCCTGCCGAAGGCGGACATCCGGGTGGCCCTGTTCGTCAACAACCTGTTCGACGAGCGCTATGCGGTGAACCGCAGCTATGTGGCCTTCGCCGACTACAACACCGCCAACTTCGCCCGGCCGCGCGAGTTCGGCATCTCGCTGGCGGCCGACTTCTGATCGGCCATCGATGAAACGCACGCTGCTCGCCCTCTTTCTCCTCGGGCTGGCAAGCGGGAGCGGGGCGCCTTCGGAGGTTCCGAAGGCGCCGACCGCGCCCCGGCTGATCCTGCTCGGAACCGCGGGCGGACCCATCGCCCGGCTCGAACGGTCCCAGCCGGCCAATGCGATCGTCGTCGACGGGCGGATCTACCTGATCGACGCCGGCGACGGCCTCCTCCGCCAGATGGCGGCGAAGCGCCTGGACCTGGGCAAGGTGCAGGCGCTGTTCCTTACCCATCATCATATTGACCATATCGCCGACCTGCCGGTGCTGATGATCGATCGCTGGCTGCTCAGCGCCGCGCCGCCGCTGCCGGTCCACGGCCCGCCGGGGGCCGCGCGGCTGGTGTCCGGCACGCTCGGCGCCTTCCGGCCGGTCGAGCTGGCGCCGGTCACGATCGGCGGGCCGCGCAAGCCGCCGCTTCGCCGCGCCGCCAGAGGGCATGACCTCCCGGCCCGGCTCGATGAGCCCCGCCTAGTCTACCAGGACGGATCGGTCCGCGTCCTCGCCATCGGGGTCGACCATTATCATTATCCGCCGGGTTCGCCCGAGGCGCGCTTCTCGCGATCCTACGCCTATCGGGTCGAGGCGGGCGGCAAGGCCTATGTGTTCAGCGGTGATACCGGGCCATCGGAACGGCTGGAGCGGCTGGCGCAAGGCGCCGACTATCTGGTCTGCGAGGTGATCGATCTCGCCCGGGTGGAACGAGCCCTGCGCGCCTTCCCCGGCTTCGCGCCCGAGCAGATTCAGCCCTTGCTGCGCCACATGGTCGAGGATCATCTGACCGGCGACCAGATCGGCCGGATCGCGGCGCGGGCGGGGGTAAGGAAAGTCATCCTCTCGCACCTGTCGCCCGGCGGCGACGGCGAGACCGACCTTGGCGACTATGCGCGCGGCATCGCCGACCATTTCGGCGGAGAAGTCGTCATCGGCCGCGATCTGGACGAATTCTGAGGCGCGGCAGCGCGATCGCGGCGAGGACCAGCACCAGCGCGGTCGCCGCGGTCAGCCCCAGCAACTGTTCGGCCGAGGCTGGCGAGGCATAGGCGAAGCCGGCATTGGCGAGTGCCGGCGGGTGCAGCGCGTCGAAGATCAGGACGATGGCAAGCGCGATCGCCACCGCCAGCGCCACCGCGCCGGGGCCGAGTGGCAGCAGGCCGCGCAGCGCGATGCCCGACAGCATGGCGATGCCATGGCTGAAGCCGACCCGGGCGGGATGGCTCGGGCGTTCGCCGCTGCTGGTCGTGATGACCACGGCGCTCGATACCAGCGAACCGAGGAAGATCGCCCCGCCGCTGGCCAGCAGCCCGGCCCAGGTCGCGAGGCCGACGATGCCGCCACACGCCATGCAGGCGAGCGCGATATCCGCCGCCCCCATAGGCCGAGCGCCACCGCCGCATGGAGCGGCGGTGGCGCGTTCGGCTTCGGATGGGATCGGGTATGCGGCCTGGTTTGAAGGATCGCGCAGCATCGGTACCCTTCAGACGACGATCGGATCGTCGGACATCGCCTGCTGGATCAGGTGCTTCTTGTCGTCGAACTGGGGCGAGACCTTCAGGTCCATGCCCAGGGTCAGCTCGTCCTCGTCATGGGTGAAGCCCAGGCTGTGGGTCGCCTCGAACATGATGCCGCCCGGGGTGCGGACATAGGTCGATTCAAAATAGCCGCGATTCTTGCGGTCGGAGAAGTCGGTGAAGCCGACGCCCTCGGTCTCGAACTTGATGCGCGCCTGCACGTCCATGTCGGGCACCGCGAAGGCGCCATGGTGGATGATGCCCTCGGCGATCGTCCAGCTGCCCTGGCGGCGATCGGGCTCATGCAGAAGGTCGATGATCGTGCCGGCGCTGCTGGTGTCCTTGACGCGGTAGCGGTGGCGGTTGCCCTCCTCGCCGATCTTCTCGAAATTCCAGCAGGCGTTCATGAAGAAATCCATGTCCTCGATCTCGCGCACCGATCCGGTCCAGCTGTGGAAGCCGCGCTGGGCATGCTCGATCGGCACATGGGGCGAGGCATAGGGCGCGCGATCGTCGGTCTCGTCCTCGATCACCTCGAAGTCGATCCCGCAATCGGGATGCTGGAAGCCGACGAAGCGCTGGCCGAAGCGGATGCCCGGCTCGCCGGTGGCGATGCCATGCGCGTTGAGATGGCCGATCCACCATTGCAGCGAGCCCTTCGGGATCGAATAGCTGCACACCGTGAACTGGTTCGATCCCTTGCGGCCCTTCTGGCCGGTGCGGCGGGTCGGGAAGGTCGTCATCACCGTGCCGGGGGTGCCCAGCTCGTCGGCGAAGTAAAGATGATAGATCGGGATGCTGCCGTCATAGAACAGGGTGCGCTTGACGAAGCGCTGTCCCATCACCTTCACGAAGAAGTCGATGTCGCCCTGTGCGGTGCCGGTGCAGATCGTTATGTGATGCAGGCTCGTGATATGGCTATTGTCCACGATCGCTCTCCATTGTCGTAGATGAACCCGCGACCGCCGCCGGTTGGAAGGCGGGGCGCGGTGTCGGATTCCGAAATACCAGCGCGGCCGGACTGCCTCCACGCGGCGTCACGAATAGGCGGCATCCGAAATCCGGATATCGGGGGCGGCGCGCAGCGCTCGGGCGGCCTGCAGGGTGTTGAGCAGCAGGCAGGCGATAGTCATCGGGCCGACCCCGCCGGGTACGGGAGTGAAGGCGGCGGCATGGCCGATCTCCTCGGCGGTGACGTCGCCGACGATGCCGCCCTTGCCGTCCGGCCCGACGATCCGGTTGATCCCGACGTCGATGATCACCGCGCCGGGCTTCACCCAGTCGCCGCGCACCAGCCCGGCCCGCCCCGCCGCCGCGACGATGATGTCGGCCTGGCGGCAGAGGTCGGGCAGGTTGACCGTATGGCGGTTGCAGACGGTGACCGTGCAGCCCTGTTCCAGCAGCAGCAGCGCCACCGGCTTGCCGACGATGTTCGACTTGCCGATCACCACCGCCGACTTGCCCCTGAGTTCGGGCAGTTCGCTCTGCAGCAGCATCATGCAGCCCATCGGCGTGCAGGGGATCAGCCCGCCGGTGCCTGTCGACAGCCGGCCGACATTGACCGGATGGAAACCGTCGACATCCTTCATCGGGTCGATCGCGTCGAGCACCTTGGCGCTGTCGATCTGCGGCGGCAGCGGCAGCTGCACGAGGATGCCGTGCACCTTGGGGTCGCGGTTGAGCCGATCGATCAGCGCCAGCAGCTCGGCCTCGCTGCAGTCGGCGCCGTGGCGATGCTCGATCGATCCCAGGCCCACCTTGCGGCATTGCTCGATCTTGCGGCGGACATAGATGCGGCTGGCCGGATCGTCGCCCACCAGCACCGCCGCCAGGGTCGGCGCCATGCCGTGGGCCCGGCTGAAATCGGCCACGTCCGTCGCGAGGCCGGCCATCAGCCGCTCGGCCGTGGCGGTTCCGGAAATGAGGCGGGCCATCGCTCAGTCCCGGAAGACGACGGTCTTGCCGGCGTTGATGAACACCCGCCCCTGGACATGGTAGAGCACCGCGCGGGACAGCACCCGCTGCTCGATGTTGCGGCCCTTGCGCACCAGATCCTCGGGCGTGTCGGCGTGCGAGACCAGTTCGACATCCTGGTGGATGATCGGCCCTTCGTCGAGGTCGGCGGTGACGTAATGGGCGGTGGCGCCGATCATCTTCACGCCGCGCGAATGGGCCTGGTGATAGGGTTTGGCGCCCTTGAAGCCGGGCAGGAAGCTGTGGTGGATGTTGATGCAGCGGCCCGACAGATAGGCGGCCAGATCGTCCGACAATATCTGCATGTAGCGGGCGAGGATGACCAGTTCGGCGCCCGATGCCTCGATCGCCGCCTTGATCCGTGCTTCCTGCTCGGCCTTGGTGTCGGCCGTGACCGGCAGGTGGTGATAGGGCACGTCCTCCAGCCAGGACTTGATGGTGAGCTTGTCCTTGGGATGGTTGGAGATGATCGCCACGACATCCATGTCGATCTCGCCGATCCGGCTCGCATAGAGCAGATGGCCAAGGCAATGGTCGAACTTGGATACGAGGATCACGACCTTGCGGCGCTGCGCGGCGGAGCGCAGCGACCATTGCATGTCGAAGCCGGCCGCGGGCTCGGCGAAGGCGGCCTCGAAGCCGGCGGCATCGTCCTTCTCGAAGCGGGCGACCACGCGCATGAAGAAGCGGCCGGTCTCCGGATCGTCGAATTGCTGTGCTTCTGCAATATTGGCGCCGGCCCTGAACAGGGCCGTGCTGACGGTGGAAACTATTCCTGGCCTGTCGGGGCAGGAAAGCTTGAGGATATAGTCTTCAGACACGCTGCATCCTATCTGTGATTGTGCGTTGATCATGGCAATGTCGGATCAAGCACAAGCTCATCAGGCCAGCGGGGCAGGAAAGGCAATAGATCGGGCGGTCCGTACTTTGGCTGGATCGATTCCGGTTATCGGATAGATGTTCGGTGGTCAGTGGTCGGCGGCGTCGAGCCAGTTCCGCACGCGCGACGCGACCGGCAACGGCAGTTCATGGCCCCCGTCATGGATCAGCACGCTGGCATGGGCATTACTCGGGCCGGTCAGATAGGCTTCGGCCTCCCGGAACTTCGCCAGCGGGATCACCATGTCCTCCCGTCCGCGACAGAACAGCACGGGCTTTCCCGACAGCGCCCCGGCGGGCAGGTTCCGTGCGGGCACGGCAAAGCAGCCGCCGATCATCACCAGGCCGGCATAGGCGCCGGGATCGGCGAGCATCAGGGCGGCCGCCATTGCCGCGCCGTTGCTGAAGCCGCACAGCCAGGGCAGCCGGCCTCCCCGATCGGCGGCGATCCAGTCACCCACCCGGGCGGACTGCTCGGCAAGGCTGTCCGGCGCCGCCACGCCGATCCCCATATTATGGAACCAGGCAAAGCCCGCCCCCTCCGGCAGGGGGCCGCGATAGGATCGCACCGTGCTGCGGCCGAACAGCGGCAGCGCCCAGCCCGCCTCCCGCTCGCTGCTGCCGCGGCCATGCAGATAGACGATGTCGCGCCCACCCTCCCGATCCGGGGCGTCGTAGCGGATCACCACCGCCTCTTCACGCGACATATGCCCTCCTTGCTTTCGCCGATGTCGCGCGAAGGCTGGCGGGGCGGAGGGGCGCGATCAAATCCATCTCCCTGATAGGCCCTATCCGGGCGGGGCGATTTCCCTTCGCGCGCAAAACTGTAGTTCCCCTGCTGTCCCGGTGGGCAGAGCGCGATGGCGCCGCCCACCCGTCAGGGCAGGCGAACAGTGCCCGCAACGACGGGCCGAACAAGGGGAGGCCGAATGTCTTTTTCATCTGGACACGCCACGATGGCGTCCTTGCGGCGGTTGCTTATGGGTTCGGTCTTCATCGGCGCGGTCGCGTCCGGGCAGGCGGTGTTCGCGCAGCAGGATGCCGCTGCCGCAAAGGATGTCGCGCAGGACGGCACGGCCTCCGAAGCCGCCGGCTATGGCGTCGGCGAGATTGTGGTGACGGCGCGCCGCCGCGCGGAATCGCTTCAGAACACGCCGGTCGCCGTGTCGGCGATCACCAGCGCCGTGCTGGAGGAGAAGGGGGCGACCAACATCGCCGCCGTCGCCCAGTCGGTGCCCAGCCTCACCTTCAACACCACCGCCGGCAATTCGGGCGCCAGCAACGCCGCCGTGGTCTTCATCCGCGGCATCGGCCAGGATGATTTCTTCCCGACGATCGATCCGGGCGTCGGCATCTATCTCGACGGCGTCTATGTCTCGCGCACCCTGGGCGGCGTGCTCGACACGGTCGACCTCGAACAGGTCGAGGTGCTGCGCGGCCCGCAGGGCACGCTGTTCGGCAAGAACACGATCGGCGGCGCGGTGCAGATCACCACCAAGAAGCCGGGGCCCGATCTCCAAGGCTCGCTGGAGGCGACCACCGGCCGGTTCAGCCGCGCCGACGTGAAGGCCAGCGTCAATCTGCCGCTGTCGGACACGCTGTTCACCCGCTTCTCGATCGCGTCGCTGAACCGCAACGGCTATATCACCATCCTCGCCAAGAACCCGGTGACCGGCGCGGTGAGCAGGAGCGACGCACCCCGCCTCGGCGACATCTCCACCATGGCCGGCCGCGCCGCGCTGCGCTGGAAGGCAAGCCCCGACCTTACCGTCGATCTCGCTGCCGATTATACGCGCAAGCGCGAGCAGTCCTCGGGCTCCACCCTGCTGGCGACTCAGCCGGTCATCCCGGGCCTGGGCTTCAACCCCGCCGATCCGGCCTCGATCAACAATTATATCTTCGCCAACGCCAACACGGTGGGCGGCTTCCACAATCTGATCGTCGCGGGCGCGCAGGACTGCAATCCGGTGTTCGGCGGCAACCCGCTCGACCAGAACAACCCGGCCTGCTTCAACAACCAATATGTGACCGGCAATCCCTACACCACCTTCTACGAACCCAATGCGTCGCGCTCGGACCTCGACGTGTGGGGGCTGACCGGGGTGGTCGACTGGGAGGCGATGCCGGGCCTCGGCGTCAAGTCGATCACCGCCTATCGCAACACCAAGTCCTTCTTCATGCGCGACGACGGTACGCCATTCCAGCTGATCGAGCTGCAGACCGACCAGACCGCCAAGCAGTTCAGCGAGGAACTGCAATTCTCGGGCAAGGCGTTCGACGACCGGCTGACTTGGCTGCTCGGCCTCTTCTACCTCAACGAGAAGGTCGACTTCGACAATCCGGCCTGCTTCTCCTTCGTTTGCACGGGCGTCTCGACCAGGCTGGAGACCAACAGCTACGCTGCCTTCGCGCAGGGCAGTTACGCGGTCGGCCCCGCCACCAACATCACCCTCGGCGCGCGCTACACCAATGAGAAGAAGACGAGCGATCCGAACAACGTCTTCATCGATATCGGCTTCGGCCTCGGCCCGCTTGCGATCGGCAATCCCAATGCCAACCCGGCGACGATCATCAACACGCCGGTCGCGGTGAAGTTCGACAATGTCTCGCCGATGGCATCGATCGACCATCGCTGGTCGCGGAACGTGATGACCTATGCGTCCTATTCGAAGGGCGTGAAGGGCGGCGGCTTCCAGCAGCGCGTGATCGTGCCGCGCATCCTCCAGCCGACCTTCGGCCCGGAGAAGCTGACCGCCTATGAGGTAGGCGCCAAGACCGACTTCTTCGACCGGCGCCTGCGGGTAAACGTCGCCGCCTTCCAGTCGGACTATAAGGATCTCCAGGTCACCACCTTCCCGGGCGGCGCGAACAGCATCGAACCGGTCCAGGTCAATGGCGGCAAGGCGCGCATCCGCGGCGTCGAGGTGGAGGCGACCGCCCATCCGATCGAGCCGCTCACCGCCAATTTCGGGCTCAGCTATCTCGACACCGAATATCTGAAGATCGCGCCCGGCGCGGTGATCCCGGCCAATGCCCGGCTGCCCTTCACGCCGAAGTGGAGCCTGTCGGGCGGCCTCGCCTACCGGTTCGAGATCGGCAGCGCCGGGGACCTCACCCTGCGGGGCGACTGGAACTACCGGACCGAGACCTTCCTGTCGGCCGACAATACCCCGATCCTGCGCCAGCCCGGCTATCATATGGTCAATGTGCTGGCGACCTTCGAGACCGCCAGCAAGGCGGTGCGCGTCACCGGCGGCATCACCAACCTCACCGATAAGGCGGTGCTGATGTCGGGCTTCGCCGACCTCCAGGGGTCGTCGCTTGCCGACGGCACCTATGGCCGGCCGCGCGAATGGTATCTGTCGATCCGCTATTCCTACTGATCGGAAAGCGGCGTCAGGCTCAGCAGCCCCGCCAGCCGTCATGAGCGGGCGTGGGCTTGCGGATTCGGAAGCGCACCGACGCCATGGCCGGGGCGATCGCGCGGGGCTTGTAAAGCTCCAGATCGACCGCGGTGACGCCGCCGAGCGCGATCAGCCGCCGGCCGAGTTCGCAGGCATAGGTCTCGATCAGCTCGAAATGCCCTTCCTCGGACAGTTGCCGGGCCTGGTCGACAAGGGTGCGATAATCGATCGTGTCGCCGATCTGGTCGGCCTCCGGCTCGGGCACCTCGGCGGCGATATCGAGCAGGATCTCCTGGCGCTTCTCCTTCTCGCCGCGATAGATGCCGACGCTCGCCATCAGCCGGACGCGCTCGGCCCTTACCCACAATGTCTGTTCCAGGCCGGCCATGGCGCCATGCAGGCCGGAACCCGTGATCCTGCGATGCTCGTTCATGCCTTCATGTCCCCGCCGGCCAGTCCATGGCCAGCTTAGGGGCGTGGCGCGGTCTGGCCAGCCTGTATTCCGGATGGAGCCTTTCCGGCTTCGCGAATTGATTCAGCAGCGGCCGGCGCCCAGCACGGGCGGCAGGGCGCTGCTCGCGCCGGGCGTGGGGATCGGCTTGACGCTCACCTGCCGCGCTTCGAGCTGGTGATCGACCCGGCATTCGGCGATCAGCGTGCGCAACCACATATTGCCCGGATCATGGTCGAAGCGCTCATGCCAATATTGCTTGACCTCGATCACCGGCAATTCGAGCGGCGGTGCCACGATCGTCATGCGCGGCGAACGGACGACCCGCGCCGCCGAGCGGGGGATCGTCAGCACCAGGTCGTTCATCTCGGCGATCAGCGCCGTGACCATGAACGTCTCGGAGACCATGCGGATGCGGCGCTTGTCGATCGTTTCCAGGATGCGCTGCTCGGCCTCCTGATGGCCGTGGCTGTAGTGGCGGCCGTCGACGACGATATGGTCGAGCGCCTTGAGGTCGCTCAGGCTCAATATCCCGTCGGGCGCCAGCGTCTTGGGCAGGATGCAGACATAGTCCTCCCGGAACAGCGTCTGTTCCTTCACATTGGCGTAGAGATTGGGATAGCTGCCGATCGCGACGTCGGCGGCGCCGGCCTCCATCTCCGAGATCAGCTTGTTGCGGCCGATCGGGACGGCGGTGAAGCTGATATTGGGCGCGCAGTCGACCGAATGGCGCTGGACCAGCGGCATGATGCAATAATGGCCCAGGTCGGATGCGGCGATGCGGAAATTTCGTTCCGACGTGCCGGGATCGAACCGGCGGCGCTCGCACAGGCCGGTGCGGTAGATGATCAGCGCCTCCTCGACCCCCTTGGCGACGGACTGCGCCACCGAAGTGGGGACCATGCCGTTGCGCGTCCGCACGAACAGCTGGTCGTTGAAATGCTCGCGCAGCGTCTGCAGGTTCCGGCTCAGCGACGATTGCGGCAGGTCGAGCTCGTCCGCGGCCATCGTCACGCTCTTGAGCCGCATCATCGCTTCGAACACCGTAAGGTGGAAGAAGGACAGCATCGACGCCTGGTCCCGGCTGGTGGGCAGCATGTTCATGGCGATCACTCTCCGATCGTTTCGTGCCTCATGGGCGCATGATTTTCCACGAATTGAATAGAGCCCGGCGCCGCGTAGCAAGTTCGGAATCCGGATAGGTTCCATCCATGTGGCGGATAATATCGTTGTTCGTGCCAAAGGCCAACGAGGCTCCCCCGTTTTCCGGCGCTTTCCATGCCGCCGGCCGGTGGCTGGTAACGACCTTCCGGGTGTCTCCCCGCCATCCTGCCGATCCCCGCGCAGGCATCCGCTATCGGGAATGTGGATATCCGGCCTGGCTGCTTGCCCGCCGTCGCCGCGCCGCCCCACCAAGGCACGCCGCCGCAGGAGGAAAAGGCCATGCTCAAACTCTATTACAATCCGGGATCCTGTTCGCTGGCGTCGCATGCGGCGCTCGAGGAAGCGGGGCTCGCCTATCAGGTGGAACTTGTCGACCTCACCAGGGATATCCAATTTTCGGCGGATTATCGGCTGAAAAACCCTTGGGGACGGGTACCCGCGCTCCAGATCGGCGACGAGACGCTGACCGAGAATGTCGCGATCCTCAATTATATCGCGGACAGCGTTCCCGGTCGGGAGCTGCTGCCTCGCGCGGGGCTGGCGCGGGCGCGCGCGATCGAATGGCTCGCCTTGCTCTCCAGCACCGTCCATGTCGCCTTTCGTCCGATCTTCCGTCCCGGCCGGCTTGCCGCCACGGAGGAGGGGCAGCGCGACGTTGCGGCCACCGGCCTGGCGGCGCTGCAGTCGGTGCTCGACCTGCTCGACGAGCGGCTGGGCGACCGGCCTTATGCGCTGGGGGACCGGTTCAGCCTGTGCGACCTCTACCTGTTCGTCTTCGCCCTCTGGTCGCGGCGGCCGGCGCTGGCGGCGAGGCTCGGCCCGCTTCCCCGTCTCGATGCCTTCGGGGACCGGCTGGCGCAGCGGCCCTCGATCGCGGCGGCGATGGCGCAGGAGGGGCTGGCATGGCCGGCGGCCGTCCGCGCGGCGTGACCCGCCTTCGGGCCTTCAGGCGGCCTCGCCGATGGTGGGGGGTAGGCCGGCATAGGCGCGGGCCAGCAGGGCGGCTATGCCTTCCTCGGTGATGGGACGCGGGTTGGGATAGGGATTGCGGACGGCGAGCCTAGCCGCCTTCTCGACCCCGTCGCTCGGCATGCCGAGCCGGGCGAGCGACATCTCGGCACCCAGGCTCGTGGCAAGCTCGTAAAGCGCCGCCGCCGGATTTCCGCCGCCCAGGGCGCGGCTCGCGCGCGCCATCGCCTCGGGCACGGCGGGGGCGTTATAGGCGATCGCGTGGGGCAGGACGGCGGTGTGGGTTTCGGCGTGCGGCATGTCGAACGAGCCGCCCAGCGTGTGGCAGAGCTTGTGGTGCAGGGCGACGCTCGCCGCGCCGAGCACCATGCCGGCCAGCCAGCAGCCATAGAGCGCTTCGCCCCGCGCCTCCCGGTCGTCCGGCCGCGCCCTGATGACGGGAAGGGCGCGCGCCAGCGTCCTTATCCCCTCTTCCGCCATGACCGAGACGACCGGGTTGCCGTCGACCGCGTAGAGGCCTTCCATGCAATGCGCGATGGCGTTGAGTCCGCTCGCGACCGAAAGCGCCGCCGGCAGGCTGAGCGTGAGGTCCGGATCGTAGATCACGACACGGGGCAGGACGCGCGGGTCGCGCCCGGTCGTCTTTACGCCATTCTCGGTCAGGCCCCAGATCGGCGTCACTTCGGACCCGGCATAGGTGGTCGGGATCACGACGGAGGGAAGCCCGGCCCGGAGCGACAGGGCCTTGGCAAGGCCAGTCGTCGATCCGCCGCCGATCGCGACGGTGCAGTCCGCATCCAGCGCCCTGGCCTGGGCGATCGCCGCCTCGACGGTGGCAATGGGAACGTGCATCGTGGCCTTGGCGAAGAGACCGGCGCCAAGGCCGCCCAGCCTTTCCATCAGGCGTTCGGCGTCGGCGCTCTGCTCGGGCGTCGAGAGGATCAGCGCGCGTTTGCCGATTGGTGCCACCTCGTCGGGAACCCGCTCTATCGATCCGGCCCCGAAGACGATCCGATAGGGCAGGGGCTCATATATGAATTGCACGGTGCGGTTCCTCTCCGGCCCGCAAATTAGCCGGCCGGGCGCGTTTGACGACACCGGTTGGGGGATATTGGCTATTCGGGAAACGGATGCGGCACGCGGCCGCGCCATCGCATCGCTTGCTACCCGGCCTCGGCCCCCGTCCGCCAGCTGACGACCTCGTCCAGCGAAGCGCGGCCGGTGCGGAAGCCGTTGGCCGGAGCGGCGCTGTCCTCATAGCCGAAGGATATGCCGCAGAGCAGCAGCCGATCGTCGCCGATGCCGAAATGGGCGCGGACGAATTGCGAGTAGGTCGCGAGCGCGCCCTGCGCGATCGTCGCCACGCCATGGGCCTGGGCGACGGTCATGAAGGTGCTGACGAAGCCGCCGCAATCGACCGCGCCATAGGGTCCCAGGTCGCGCGGGGTCGTCACGATCATCACGTGCGGTGCCCCGAACAGGTCGAAATTGTTCAGCATCGCCCGCGCCGCGCCGGCCCGGTCCTCGCGGGCGATGCCGAGGCTCTGGTACAGGGCCAGGCCGCAGGCGCGCCGCCGCTCGGCATAGATGCCGTCATAGCGCTCGGGGGTGGGAAAGTCGGGCGCCCCCTGGTCCGCGCCCGGGTCGGCCATCCTCCGGCTCGCCTCCGCGAACAGCGCCGTGCGGAAATCCCGGGTGGCCTGGCCCTCGGTGACGACCAGCTGCCACGCCTGCGAATTGCACCAGGATGGGGTCGATTGGGATATGCGCAGGATCCGCTCGATCAGCGTGCGGGGCACCGGATCGGGCCGGAACCCCCGGCAGCTGTGGCGCTGCTGCACGGCCCGTTCGACCGCATCCGCCATGCTGCTGTCCGTCGCCGGCGGCGCGATCGATGCGGTTTCGTTCATGGTAGCCACTCCATTCAATGCCGCGTGCCGGGGCGCGGAGGGCTTTCCTCCATCCCGTGGAGGGGAATCCCTCAGCGGGGCGCCATGCGGATGGCCCCGTCTAGGCGGACGTCCTCGCCGTTGAAATAGGGGTTCTCGATCATCTCGATCGCCAGCCGGGCATATTCGTCGGGCCGGCCGAGCCGTTTCGGGAACGGCACCGACGCACCCAGCGCATCCACGACATGCTGGGGCTGGCCCATCAGCAGGGGCGTCTCGAAGATGCCGGGCAGGATGGTGTTGATGCGGATGCCGTCATTGGACAGGTCGCGCGCGACCGGCAGGGTCAGGCCGATCACGCCAGCCTTCGATGCCGAATAGGCGACCTGCCCGATCTGGCCGTCCTCGGCCGCGACGCTGGCGGTGTTCACCATCGCCCCGCGCTCGCCGCTTTCCAGCGGCTCCACCGCCAGCATGCCGGCGGCCGACTTGGCGATGCAGCGGAAGGTGCCGACCAGGTTGATCTGGATGATCCGGTCGAACACCTCGATCGGGTAATGGCGGATGCTGCCGTCCTCCCGGGCGCGGCTCGCCGTCTTGATCGCGTTGCCGGTGCCGGCGCAGTTCACCAGGATGCGCTCCTGGCCCAGCGCCTCGCGTGCCCGGGCAAAGCCGGCGTCGACCGATTCGTCCGATGTCACGTCGACCGCGCAGAACACACCGCCGATCTCCGCGGCGATCGCTTCGCCCTTGTCTTTCTGCAGGTCGAAGATGGCGACCTTGGCGCCCCGGGCCGCCAGTGCCCGCGCGGTCGCCGCTCCCAGGCCGGAGGCTCCGCCGGTGACGACGGCCGTGAGACCCTTGATGTCCATTTTTTCCAACTCCTGCGCCTGATCGCTGTCGACGGCTCCCTTAATCAAGCGCGAAGGGCTTGTCAGCCCTAATTAATACAATCATATTCATGGGCGAGATTTTCTAAAACGATCGTTGTAGGGACCAGTGACCGCATGACCGAAGCCTATATCATCGACTCCGTCCGCACCCCACGCAGCATCGGCAAGGTCGGAAAGGGCGCGCTCGCCCATCTGCATCCCCAGCATATCGCGGCAAGCGTGCTGAAGGCGCTGAAGGACCGTAACGGTTTCGACACCGCCGACGTCGATGACATCATCTGGTCGACATCGATGCAGCGCGGCACGCAGGGCGGCGATCTCGGGCGGATGGCCGCGCTCGACGCGGGCTATGACGTCAAGGCGTCGGGCGTGACGCTCGATCGCTATTGCGGCGGCGGCATCACTGCGGTCAACCTGGCCGCCGGGCAGATCATGTCCGGCATGGAGGATCTCGTCATCGCCGGCGGCAGCGAGATGATGTCGCTCACCACCACCCTTTCGCAGCAGGAGGCGGCGGCAGGCCTGCCCGTCTATGGCATCGGTTCGGGCAATGAACGGCTGCAGGCGGTGCATCCCCAGTCGCACCAGGGCGTCTGCGGCGATGCCATAGCCGCGCTGGAGGGCATCAGCCGCGAGACGCTCGACGCCGCGGGCCTGGAGAGCCAGCGCCGGGCCGATCGCGCCATTCGTGAAGGGCGCTTCGCCAAAAGCCTGGTCCCGGTCGTGGACGATGACGGCAATGTCCTGCTCGCGGCCGACGAGTTTCCCCGTCCGGAAACGACGGCCGAGGGCCTGGCGCAGCTCAAGCCCGCCTTCGGCCAGCTGGCCCAAACCGCCATCGACGATCGGGGCACCACCTATGCGGGCCTGATCCACCAGAAATATCCGGGCCTTGAAATCGTCCCGGTCCATCATGCCGGCAATTCGTCGGGTGTCGTCGATGGGGCGGCGGCGATCCTGCTAGCGTCCGGCACCTATGTCGAACGGCATGGGCTGAAGCCGCGCGGGCGGATCGTCGCCACTGCCAATATCGGCGACGATCCCACGCTGATGCTCAACGCCCCCGTGCCCGCCGCACGCAAGGTGCTGGCCAAGGCCGGCCTGACCAAGGACGATATCGACCTGTGGGAGATCAACGAGGCCTTCGCGGTGGTCTCGGAAAAATTCCAGCGCGACCTCGATCTGGATCGCGACAAGGTCAACGTCAATGGCGGATCGATCGCGCTCGGCCATCCGATCGGGGCCACCGGCGCGATCCTGATCGGTACGGTGCTCGACGAACTGGAGCGGACCGGCGGGCGCTATGGCCTCGTCACCATGTGCGCGGCGGGCGGCATGGCCCCCGCCATCATCATCGAGCGGCTGTGACTGCCGGACAGCGGAGGGCATCATGAGGAAGAAGGTCATCATCGAGGTCGCCCTGAACGAGACGGTCGTGCGCCGGGAGAACCGCCACGTTCCGTTGACGCCCGAGGAAATCGCCGAGGATGCCTATCGGTGCCATCTCGCGGGCGCCTCGATCATCCACTTCCACCCCCGCGTGCCCGACAAGCCCGATGACGGCACCTATGATTCCAGCCTTGCCGGCAGCGCGGAGCATTATGCCGAGACGATGCGGCTGATCGCCGCGAAGTGCGACGTTATCGCCTATCCCTCCTACACCTATCCCGGCGCAGCGGGGCGGGAGGAGGCGGAGCGCGGCATGCATCCGCATGTGAAGGCGCTGCGTGCGATGCCCGACATCCGGCTGGAGACCTTCGTGCTCCACGTCGGCGCGACCAATATCGGCCGCTACGACTTCAAGACCCGCCGCTTCGTCTATGACCGGGTCAGCTCGCACACCCACGAGCAGATGGCCCAGTTTCTCCTATGGTGCCTGGAATCGGGCCTGCAGCCCGGCTTCATCATCCGCGAGCCCGGCCATATCCGCCATCTGCTGATGTACCGCGAGATGGGCCTGCTGCAGGAACCGATCATGGTCCACCTGAACATGTCGGATTCGGTGCCCTATGGACCGATGCCCGACGCGGCCGGCGTCCAGTCGATCCTGAACGTCTTCCCACCCGATGTCCGCTACGAGTGGTTCCCGCATAATTACACCACCTTCGTGCATGATCCCGAACAGGAGGATACGCATCGCGAGCTGAACCTGCTGGCGGTGGCGATGGGCGGTCACATCCGCACCGGGCTCGGCGACAAGCCTGAATGGGACGGCGAGCAACTGACCAATGCGGAGATGGTGCGCCGCATGGCCGCCGTCGCCAGGGCGGTGGGCCGGGAGATCGCCACGACCGACGAGGCGCGGGCGATGCTCGGCTATTCGAAGGCGGCGGGGCGGGGCGCGGCGTGAGCGGCCCGTCCCCCGACCTCGCGGTGCTCGCGGACAAGGTCGCGCTCGGCGAACTGGTGGCGCGCTATGCCTGGCTGGTCGGGCAGGGCCGGGGGCCGGAGGTGCCCGCGCTGTTCACCGCCGACGGCCGGTTCGAAGGCCGCAACCAGCAGCTGTGCGGGCAGGAGGATCTGGTCCGTTTCTATCAGGGGGCCGCGTCCGGCCATGGCGATGTCGTGCCGCTCGTCGGCAACATGATCTTCGATGTGTCGGGCGACGCGGCCAGCGGGGTTTCCACCCTCACCGGCCACAAGCGCGGCACCGGCGTCCATGTCTTCAGCGGCGTCTATGAGGATGATTTCGCGCGCGAGGAGGGCCGCTGGCTGTTCCGCAGGCGGCGCTTCACCACCTATTTCGACCTGCAGGCGGGGGGCTGAGCGGCGTGCGCCCGGCTTCTCCACCGCCTCGACGGCCGTGACGCTGCATATGGTCGCGCGTGCCGGCCATTGTCACGGCTTCGCGGCCACGCGCTGCTCCGTGTCGCCGGCTGGATAGGCAGCCCATCGTTCGAAAATAATCGATGATCATTAATTTGATTCGATCTCCGCCCAAAAATGCGCTAATACGGTCATATCAGGCGAAGATGATTCGCGATTTTAATGTAGGTCGATCAATGAAGGCTGCTCCGGACATTGCCGCCAGACGCTTGTCGCTCATCCTCGCGGCCGAGCGCCTGTTTGCCGACCAGGGGCTGGAAGCGGTGTCGCTGAGCCAGGTCAACCAGGCTGCGGGCCATCGCAACGCCTCCGCCGTGCATTATCATTTCGGCTCGCGGGACGGACTGGTGGAGGCGGTGTTCGATCACCGCATGGGCCTGATAAACCCCCGCCGGCTCGCGATCATGGACAGGCTGGCCGAAGAGGGGCGCCTCACCGAGCTTCGCCCGCTGGTCTGCGCCTGGGTCCAGCCCTTCGCCGAGGAATTGAAGCCGCGGGACGAAGGCAATTACAGCCTGCGTTTCCTGGAAAGGCTGCTGCGGGACGAGCCGCTGTTCATCCGGCGCAATGCGATCAAGGACCTCGGTGCCTTCTGGGTGACGGGCTGGAAGGTGGCCGAAGCGCTCGAAGCGCTGCTCACCTATCTGCCGCCCCAGATCGCACGGATGCGGCTCAAGCTGTTGCGGCTGCAGGTCATCTCCGGCCTCGCCGCGATCGAGGCGCGTGGCGATCATGAGATGACCGATTTCCAGATCGAGGCGCTGATCGACTGCCTGGTCGGCGGCCTCACCGCGCCCGTTTCCCACCAGGCCATGCAGGCGCTGCGCGGCGGAACGGATTGAATGACCCGCCGCTGCGGCGGCGAGAATGATGTTTGCCAAGGAAGGATGAGGATATGGAAGCGACCCTGACGCGCCAAGGCGCGATCTCCGCCGACTCGCACGTGACCGAGCCGCCGAACCTGTTCATCGACCATATCGAGCCCCGCTATCGCGATCGGGCGCCGCACATGATCCGCAAGGAAGGCAGCGGCGAGGTCTTCGTGATCCCGGGCATGAAGACCGACGTGCCCTATGGCCGGATGGCGGCGGCGGGCAAGGATCCCAAGTTCCTCGAAGACGCGAACATGCTGTTCAGCGAGATCCATCGCGGCGGCTGGGACGGCAAGGCGCGGCTGGCCGATCAGGATCGCGACGGCGTGGTGGCGGAGATCATCTTTCCCACCGTTGCCATGCTGCTCGCCAACCATCCCGACGCCGACTACAAGCGCGCCTGCTTCGACGCCTATAACCGCTGGATCCTCGAGTTTCAGGATCCCGCACCGGATCGGCTGATCTGCCTTCCGTGCACCTCGGTCATCTCGGTCGAGGAGACGATGAAGGAAGTCCGCCGCTTCAAGGATCAGGGATTCCGGGGCGTGATCTTCCCAGGCATGCCGGGCACCGACGAGGATTATGACCACCCCAGTTTCGAACCACTGTGGAGCCTGATCGAGGAGTTGGAGCTGCCGGTCAATTTCCACGTCTTTGCGGGCGGCAAGGACAGCGAGGGGCTGCGCGCTGGCGGCGTCACTCGCGGCCCCGCGATGAACCGCTTCAACTCGGTCATCCGCGCCAATCAGGACCTGATCGGCATGTTCGTGCTGAGTGGGATCTTCGAACGGCATCCCAAGCTGAAGCTGGTCGGGGTCGAAGGCGATGCCGGCTGGGCGCCGCACTTCGTCTATCGGATGGACCATGCGTGGGAGAAGCATCGCTACTGGCTGAAGGCCGGCGCCGAGCTGAAGGAGAAGCCCAGCCATTATTTCAACGAGAATGTCTACCTGACCTTCCAGGACGACTGGGTGGCTTTCAAGGTGGCGCATCTGATGAACCCGCGCCGCCTGCTGTGGGCCAATGATTTTCCCCACAGCGACGCCACCTGGCCGCACAGCCAGGCCTTGCTGGCAGAGCACACCAAGGACCTGTCCGAACAGGAGAAGCGCTGGATCCTGCGGGAGAATACCCGCGAACTCTACAAGCTCGACGTCTGATCGTCCCGGCGGTCCGGGGCGGCGTCACCGCTGTCCCGGACCCGGTCGTCAGAGCGAGCGGCTCACCACTTCCTTCATGATCTCGTTGGTGCCGCCGAAGATGCGTGTCACCCGCGCGTCGCGCCACAGCCGGGCGATCAGATATTCGTTCATATAGCCGGCGCCGCCGTGCAGCTGCAGGGCGACATCGGTGATGCGGTTCTGCATGTCGCTGTGCCACTGCTTCGCCGCCGATGCCTCGGCGGTGGTCAGCTCGCCCTTCACGTGCCGCTTGATCGCCCAGTCGATATGGGCCCAGCCCACCTGCAGTTGGCTCTTCATGTCGGCCAGCGAGAATTTGGTGTTCTGGAATTCGAAGATCGGCTGGCCGAACGCCTTGCGGTCCTTGACGAAGGCCAGCGCCTCGTCGAACGCGCGCTGCGCGGCAGCCTGTGCCGAGATGGCGATCGAAAGCCGCTCCTGCGGCAGCCGTTCCATCAGATAGCGGAAGCCGTGGCCTTCCTCGCCCAGGCAGTTGGCGACCGGCACCTCGACATCGTTGAAGAACAGCTCGGACGTGTCGGCCGACCATTGGCCGATCTTGTCCAGGTTGCGGCCCCGCGCGAAGCCGGGCGTATCGGCATCGACCAGGATCAGCGAGATGCCCTTGGCGCCCCGTTCGGGATCGGTCTTGGCGACAACGATCACCACATCGGCATTCTGGCCGTTGGTGATGTAGGTCTTGGAACCGTTGATGACATAGCGGTCGCCGATCCTTCGCGCGGTGGTGCGGATCCCCTGCAGGTCGGAGCCGGTTGCCGGCTCGGTCATCGCGATCGCGCTGATGCAGGTGCCGCGCACCATCGCGGGCAGATAGCGGCGCTTCTGCTCTTCCGATCCATAGGTCTGGATATATTCGGTGGTGATGTCGTTCTGCAGCGGCACGCCGACCGAGGAGCCGGCATAGGCGATCTCCTCGTCGATCACCGCATTGTAGCCGAAGTCGAGGCCCAGCCCGCCATGATCGGGCGACACATTGGGGCAGAGCATGCCGGCCTCGCCGCAGGCCAGCCAGAATTCGCGGCTGACGATGCCTTCCTCCTCGAACCGCTCCATATGGGGCAGCAGTTCGCGCTCCAGCATCTTGCGGACGCTGTCGCGGAACAGCGCATGGTCTTCGTCGAAGGCGAAGCGGGCGGACAGGTCGAGCATCATATTCTCCTGCGCGGGCAGCGGGTGCCGCGAGACGTCATTGCGCGGCGGCGGCTTCGCGGAAGCGGTCGCGGATCAGGCGCTTGAACAGCTTGCCGGTCGGCTGGCGCGGAAGCTCGGCCATGAAGTCGATCAGCTTGGGCATCTTCACCGGGCTCAGGCTGGCGCGCAGATAGGTGCGCAGTTCTTCGGCCAGCGCGTCGCCGGCCTCGGCCCAGTCGAGCGGCTGCACCACCGCCACCACCTTCTCGCCAAGGTCGGGATCGGGCGCGCCGATTACCGCCGCGTCCGCGACGCGCGGATGGCTGATCAGCAGATTCTCGATCTCCTGCGGATAGATGTTCACGCCGCCGGAGATGATCATGAAGCTCTGCCGGTCGGTCAGGTAGAGATAGCCTTCCTCGTCGACCCAGCCGATATCGCCCACTGTCGTCCAGCCGTGCCGGTTCGCCGCCGCGCGCGTCTTCTCGGGATCGTTGTGATATTCGATCGGGTTGCCATTCTCGAAATAGACCATGCCCTCGCGGCGCGGCGGCAGGGGATCGTCATTCTCGTCGCAGATGCGGACCTCGCCGATGATCGCGCGGCCGACCGTGCCCTTGTGGCTCAGCCACTCTTCCGCCGTGGCGGCGGTGAAGCCGTTCAGCTCGGTGCTCGAATAATATTCGTGCACGATCGGGCCCCACCAGTCGATCATCGCCTGCTTGATCTCGATCGGGCAGGGCGCAGCGGCGTGGAAGGTGCTGCGCAGCGACGAATGATCGTAGCGCCGCCGTATTTCCTCGGGCAGCTTGAGCATCCGGACGAAATGGGTGGGCACCCACTGCGCATGGGTGACGCGGTAGCGCTCGATCAGCCGCAGCGCCTCCTCGGGATCGAACCTGGTCATCACGATGACGGTGCCGCCGAGCTGGTTGACCGACATCGAATAGCGCAGCGGCGCCGAATGGTAGAGCGGGGCGGGGCAGAGATAGATGCAGTCGCTGTCCATGCCGTACAGGTTGCGCGCCAGGTTGGTGACCGGCGTCGGCTCGTCGATCCCACCGGCCGGGCGGGGGCGCTTGATGCCCTTGGGGTGGCCCGTCGTGCCCGACGAATAGAGCATGTCCTGGCCGGGCGCCTCGTCGGCGATCGGCGTGATCGGCATGGCGTCCCGGGCCTGGTCGAGGCTCCGCGCGAAATCGGCCGTGCCATCGGTGGCGAACAGCGCCAGATCGGCCAAGCCGTCCACCGCCTCGCGGACGGTACCGGCGAGGCTGGCGGAGAAGACCAGCGCCTTGGCCCCCGAATCCTGCAGCATGTAGCGCAGCTCCGTGGCGGTCAGCCGGACCGGCATGCAGACATAATAGAGGCCCGAGCGTTGCGCGGCCCACACCGTCTCCAGGAAGCGCGGCCCGTTGGTCAGGAACAGCGCCACCATGTCGCCGGTGCGCAGTCCGGTCTTGCGGAAAAGATGCGCGCCCAGGTTGGAGCGTTCGTCAAGCTGGCGATAGGTGACGGCCTCGCCAGTCTCGGCGGTGATGAAGGCCGGCTTGTCTCCGTTCACGGCCGCGTGGATGCTCGGATGCATGGGCTACTCGCTGCTCTTGGCGACGCGCGCCCACATGTCGCACGTCCGTCGGCGGCAACAATAAAACAAAGCCATGAATCCGCAAGCGATAAAAAACAAATGTCTTAATCTAGGCGGCGGACATCCATTGGCCGGTCTCCCCGGCGGAGCGGATCCTCTCCATCAGCCGCTGGTGGCGTGCGGCGTGGCCGAAGTCGGCGACGGTGCGCGTGCCCGAGCGGATATCGTCCGCGAAAGCCGCGTAGAGCCGCGCCAGATTGGCCGAGATCGGGCCCAGCGCATCGCGCGGGTCCTCCGCCACCGTGATCGGCTCCAGCGTGCGGGTGGCGCCTCTGGCGCCGGACAGCGCCAGCGGCACCATCTGGATCACCCCGGCCGGCCCGGTTACCCGCAACTCGCCTTCGGTGCCGATCACCTCGATCATCAGCCCGGTCGATCGCTGCATCCCGCCGCGGATATGGACCGACAGCGGCGCGCCGTCCGCCAGCCGCGCGGTAATCGCCACCTGATCGGGGGATGTGGGCCGGAAGCTCTCGGTCGCGTCGATGACGTCGGCGGAGGGGCTCGGCACATCGCCCGGCTGCGGAAAGGATAGCACCGCCTCGAACGCACGGTATCGGGCCAGTTGGTCCGCGGGCAGCACCGCCACCCGCGTGCGGCGGGTGGGCAGGTAGGCGCTCACCGCCTCCACCTCGCCGCAGGCGCGGATAATGGCGTCGAGCAGATGGCCGCCGGTGATGGTCAGCAGGGTCGCGCCATTGGCGGCATCCATCAGATAGGCGTTGCCAGCGTCGATCGCGCCACCCCAGCCAAGACCCGATGCAACGACGGAGACACCGAGAACCTCGCCGACGTAACCGTCCCGGATCAGCGCGGCGAGTTTGTCCAGCACCGGCGAGGCGCGGGACTGGAGGCCGATCATGCTGTGGACGCCGGCGGCCTCGGCACGCGCCGCCAGGTCCTCGGCCTCGTCCAGAGTGCGCGCCAGCGGCCATTCGCAATAGACATGCTTGCCAGCGTCGAGCGCGGCCGAGACGATCTCATGGTGCAGCGGCAGCTTTACCGATACGGTGACGATATCGACCGCCGGATCGCGGATCAGGTCGCGATAGTCGGCATAGCCGGGCACGCCGAATTTCTCCTCGGCCCGCTTCGCCGTCTCGGCGCGGGATGTGCCGGCCGCCGCCAGCCGCACGCCGCCAGCCGCACTCCCCTGCAGCAGCGCCGGCAGATGCGAGCTGATCGCCCAGCCGCGATCGGGATTGGCGCCGATCAGTCCTACGCCCAGGGTTTTCATGCAGGTTCCTTCCCATGCTGGGCCGCGGGCGTATCCGTCGCCGCCGCCGCCGCATAATCCTCGGTCATCGCGTCCCAGCAGCCGGCAACGCCGGCCTTGCGGATTTCGGTCTTGCGGATCTTGGACGTCGCGGTCTTGGGCAGTTCGTCGACGAACTGGACGAAGCGCGGCACCATGAAGCGCGGCATGATGCCCGCGAGATAGTCGACCAGCGCGCGTTCGGACAGGCTGTGGCCGGGCTTCACCGTCACCGCGATCTTGATCTCGTCCTCGGCGAACTCGCTCGGCACGGCCACCGCGGCGCATTCGGCGACCATCGGATGGGTGCAGACGTGCAGCTCGACCTCGACCGAGGAGATATTCTCGCCCCGGCGGCGGATCGCATCGTCAAGCCGGTCGACGAAGAAGAAATTGCCGTCCTCGTCGCGGTACAGGGCGTCGCCGGTGTGGAGCCAGCCGTTGCGCCACAGCGCCGCGGTCTCCTCGTCGCGGCCGAGATAGCCGATCGAGGTCGTCCACGGATGGCTCGGCCGGACGACGGCCTCACCCACCTCGCCGGGCGGCAGTTCGATGTCATTCTCGTCGAAGATGCGGATGTCATAGCCGTCGCGCGGCCGGCCGACGGTGTTCGAGCGGGCATCGGTGTTGGCGATGATCGCGCCGGATTCGGTCGATCCATAGGCGGTGAGCAGCTTCACGCCGAAGCGCTCGCGCCAGGCGGCGAAGGCGCGCGGCAGCGGCAATATGCAGATCTCGCGCAGATCATGGTCGCGGTCGGCCGCGCGCTCGGGCTGCAGCTGCAGGAACTCGGCCATCGTGCCGACGAGCTGGCTGGTCCGCGCGCCGGCCTCCTTCGCCTGCTCCCAATAGCGCGACGCGCTGAAGCCGTGCGCGACATAGGCGGTGCCCCGATGGATCAGCGCGTTATAGACGCCGCCCCAGCGGCCGGCGGCGTGGAACTGGGGCAGCACCACGAAACGCGTCTCCCCGGCCAGGGTGGTGCCCAGGCCGTCCGACGTCGCCTGTCCGAAGGCATGGGCATGCGGGCACAGCACGCCCTTGGAGCGTCCGGTCGTGCCCGACGTGTAGGAGAAGCTGAACAATTCCCAGGGCGCGACCGGCTCCGGAGAGGCGGCGTTGGCGGCGGCGAGTTCGGCGAAGTCGTGCAGCGTCCAGAGCCGCGCGGCGCGTTCGATGCTGTCTCCTTCCGCTTCCGCGCGCTGGCGGACGACCACGGTGTGGAGCGACGGTATCTCTTCGGCGATCTCGATCAGCCGCGCCAGGTAGCGCCCCTCCACAACCGCCACTTCGGCGTGGGAGTCGGCGATGATATAGGCGAGCATCTGGCCGCGATAGGCGGTGTTGACCGACACCTCGATCCGCGCGCTCAGGCCGATCGCCATCCAGAGCGCGACATTGTCGATATGGTTGTCCAGCATCAGCACCAGCGGCTGCTGGCGGCCGACGCCCAGCCCGGTCAGGCCTCCGGCGATCCGCAGGCCTTCATCCCATAGCCCTTCATAGGAAAGTGCGCGGTCGGGATCGCGGATGGCGGTCTGCGAGGGGCGCTCGCGTAGCACGGTCTCCATCACGCGGACCAGATTGCGATCCTCGATCGCGATCCCGGAAATGTCCATTCGAAGGCCCTCTCGATCGACGCCGATCTGTCGCCGGCCCTGGCTGGAAATCCGCGGCGTTGCGCCCCGGCCCGGCCGATACCTAGCAACATGCCGGCGCGGCTTGCAAGGCGACCGGTCGGGGAAAGCTTAAAGGGATGAAACAGACATTTCAATGCATGTCGACGTGAAACCAATATTAATGTGATTGAATGAAACAAGCATTGCCAACTCCTTGGTCGTCCGATAACAATCGAGCAACGGACCAGTCGACGGTGTCCGCGCCCGCGTTCTTTCGAAGGATCATGCAGCGGGCCGCTGGCGCCGCCGGCTTGGCGATTCAGGAACAGTGGAGCGATGGAGATGGCGGCAAGGGAGCGCGGCGGCGCCTGTTCGGGTATCCGGGTCGTGGAACTCGGTACGATGGTGACGGCGCCGCTGGCGGGTCAGCTGCTGGCCGATTTCGGCGCCGAAGTGATCAAGATCGAGCCGCCGCAGGGTGAGATCATGCGCGGCATCCCCCCGGTCTTCGAAGGCCGTTCGGCCGCCTTCGCCCAGTGGAACCGCAACAAGAAGTGCGTCGCGCTCGACCTCAAGAGCCCGGCTGGAGTCTCTGCGGCGCAGAAGCTGGTCGATGGTGCCGACGCCCTGGTGACCAATTTTCGACCCGACGTGCTCAAGGCCTTCGGCCTGGACTATGACGCGGTCGCCGCCCGCAATCCCGATATCGTCTATGCCGCGCTCACCGGCTTCGGGCCCGATGGCCCCTATGCCGAGCTGCCCTCCTACGACATGGTGATCCAGGGGCTTGTCGGCCTGATGCCGAACCAGGGCGGGGATGGGCCGCCCCAGCCGATCAAGTCGCCGGTCGCGGACAAGATCTCCTCCTATTCGGCGGTGATGACCATTCTGGCGGCGCTGCTGCATCTCAAGTCCGGCGGCGCGGGCCAGAAGATCGAGATTTCGATGATGGACGCCTATGCGAATTTCATCCTGCCTGAGCTTTTCTACACCCGTACCTTCCTCGATGCGCCCCCGCCGGTGCAATGGGTGAAGAGCATCTACAATCCGTTCGAGCTGTCCGATGGCTGGGTGATCGGCTTCCTGATGACCGATCGCCACTTCGAAGGGGCCTGCGACACCTTTGGCCTCGATTCGATGCGGGGGGACCCCCGCTTCGCCGATCCGGGGGCGCGCAACATCTACCAGCCCGAACTGATGCAGGAGATTGCCGGGGCCTGTAGCCACATGAACGTCGCCCAGTTCGTCGGGCTGGCGCGCGCCAACGATCTGCCCTTCGCGCCGGTGAACGACCTCGATCAGTTCATGTCAGACCCGCAGGCGCTGCATAACGAAACCTTTGTCGAGTTCAGCGATCCCGACCGCCCCGAACTGGGCCGGCTGAAGCTGCTCAACAGCTTCGCGCGCATGGCCGGAACCCCGGTGGACGCCCGTGCCTTCGCGCCGGATGTCGGCGCCCATAATCAGGAGTTGCTATCCGCCCTGGGCCTCTCCGCAGAGGAAATCGCCGCCGCGAGCGGCCGGCAGCCGTCGCAAAGAGATAATGCAATCGTATAAAACAATATTTGCATTCCGATGGGGTGAGGGCTATACCCCGGAAGAGAATAAGCAGGGCGCCCGTGCCGGCGTCGGAGGATGAGATGGTGAAGGTGCGGTTCCTGCGTCCCGATGGTAGCGAAGAGGCCTGCGACGTCGCGGCCGGGCTGACCGTGATGGAGGCGGCGCTCAACAACGGGGTGGATGAGATCATAGCCGACTGCGGCGGCGCACTCTCCTGCGCCACCTGTCATGTCTATGTCGATGAAGCATGGATGGGCCGTGCGGGCGCCCCCTCGGAGGCCGAGGAGGAGATGCTCGAATTCGCGCTGGACCGGCGGCCCACGTCGCGGCTGTCCTGTCAGATCAAGCTTGTCGAGGGGCTGGACGGCCTGTCCATCACCCTGCCCGAACGTCAGCAATAGCCGGAGGATCGAGGTCGGCCATGGCAACCGCATTTGAGAAGCGCCCGGCAGGATCCGGCTGGGTCGTCGAGGATCATGCCAGCTTCCGGGTCGCGCGCACGACCTTCACCGATCAGGATGTGCTGGAGCGGGAGCGCGCCGCGATCTTCGATCGCTGCTGGCTCTATATCGGCCATGAGTCCGAACTGCCCAATGCCAATGATTTCGTCCGGCGCCAGGTGGGCGGGCGCGACCTGATCTTCAACCGCGACCGCAAGGGCGAATATCGCGCCTTCTTCAACAGCTGCCCGCATCGCGGCGCGGCCGTGGTGCGAGAGGACAAGGGTTCGACGATATCGTTCAAATGCTTCTACCATGGCTGGTCGTTCAACAATAACGGGGCCTTCGCCACGCGGTTCGCGGCGGGCACTTACCCGGAGGATTTCAACAGGGACGGCTGCGCCGATCTGACGGCGGTGCCCCGGCTCGCCGGCTATGCGGGCTTCTGGTTCGTCAATTTCGATGCCGGCGCGGAAAGCCTCGAGGATTATCTCGCCGATGCGAAGGATTTCCTCCAGGTTGTCGCGGACCATGCCGCCGATGGCATGGAGATTGTCGGCGGCATCCAGGAATATAGCGTCCGCGCCAACTGGAAGCTGCTCGTCGAGAACAGCTTCGACGGCTATCACGCGCATGAGACCCATTCGACCTATCTCGAATATCTGGTCGATGCGATCGGCGGCCCGGCTGAGCTGTTCCCTTCGCGCGGCAACATCTCGCGCGCCTATGATCTCGGCAACGGCCATGCGGTGATCGAGGGGCCGGCGCCCTGGGGCCGCCCGGTCGCGCAGTGGATCCCGGCCTGGGGCGAGGACGGCCGCGAGGAGATTGCGGCGATCTATGCCGAACTGGAGCAGCGGCTCGGCAAGGAGCGGGCCGAGCAGGTCGCCTATGGCAACCGCAACCTGCTGATCTTCCCGAACCTCGTGATCAACGACATCATGGCGATCACCGTCCGTACCTTCTATCCGGAACAGCCCGACTATATGAACGTCAACAGCTGGGCGCTGGCCCCCAAGGGCGAGGCACGGCATTTCCGCAAGCGCCGGCTGGACAATTTCCTCGAATTCCTGGGTCCGGGTGGCTTTGCGACGCCAGACGACGTCGAGGCGCTCGAATCCTGCCAGCGCTCCTATCGCAACCGCGCGGCCGCCGGCTGGAACGACATCTCGCGCGGGATGCTGCGCGATATGCCGCTGGCCGACGACGAGGCGCAGATGCGGGCCTTCTGGCGCGAATGGGATCGCCGGGTGGCGGAGGCGGAGTGAACGGCATGGCGACCATCGAACGCGCCGATGCGGCGGCGCAAGCACAGGGCGGGATCCCGACCCGATCGCAGATCGAGGATTTCCTCTATCTGGAGGCGGCGCTGCTCGACGAGTGGAAGCTCGACGAATGGCTTGCCCTCTTCGCCGAGGGCGCGACCTATGACGTGCCCACCACCCGGGCGGAGGACGATGCCGATTCGGCCGATCAGCTCTTCCTGGTCGCCGACGATTATGCCCGGCTCCAGCATCGCGTGCGCCGGCTGAAGAAGCCGGGCGCCCATTCCGAATGGCCGCGCTCGCGCACCGCGCACAGCATCACCAATGTCCGCATCGTCGCGGTCGAGGGCGACGAGCTGCTGGTCCGCTCGCTGTTCATCACCTACCGGGCCAAGAACGATGTGACCGATTGCTATTTCGGCCACCATATCCATCGCATCCGCGCCGGGGCGGACGGGCTGAAGATCCTGTCGAAGCGCAGCATGCTCGACATGAGCAGCCTGCGTCCGCACGGCCGCGTGAGCATCATCGTCTGATCGGTTGACGAGGGCCATTCGCATGTCGGTTTCGCAAATCCGCTATCGGCGCCTGGGCTATCTGGCGCTCAACGTCAGCGACCTCGAACGGTCGCGGGACTTCTACACCCGGATCGTCGGCCTGGTCGAGACCGACGCCAGCACCCCGGACCGGGTGTTCCTGCGGTGCAGCGAGAAGCATCATGACATCATGCTGGTGCGCGGCGACGTGCCCGGCGTGAAGCGGGCCGGCTGGCAGATGGAGAGCCGGGAGGCGTTGGACGCGCTGAAGGCGCAGTTCCGCGACATCGGGCTGGCGCCGCGCCCGGTTGGCGACCTGGAGTGCCTGGAACTCGGCATCGGCGAGGCGTTCCGCATCAGCGAGCCGACCACGGGCGTCACCTTCGAATTCTACGCCGACATGGCCGAACTCCCCCCGTTCGAGCCGGTCCATACCGCTATCCAGCGCCTCGGCCATATCGTCCTGAGCAGCACCGATCGCCCCGCGACCGAAACGTTCCTGCTCGAGCAGATGAACTTCCGCGTGTCCGATCGGGTCGAGAATGTCGTCAGCTTCATGCGCTGCTTCCCCAATCCCTTCCACCATTCGCTGGGGGTTGGTGCGGGCACTCGCAACGGGCTGAACCATATCAATTTCATGGTGTCGAACATCGACGATATCGGCCGCGCCTATCATCGGGTGAAGGCGAACTCGACCAAGATTGTCTATGGCCCGGGCCGCCATCCGCCGTCGGATTCGATCTTCCTCTACTTCCTAGACCCCGACGGGATGACGGTTGAGTACAGCTTCGGCATGGAGGAATTCCCGGAGGTCGGCGCGCGAGAGCCGCGGTTGCTGCCGGCCAGCCTGGAATCGCTCGACAGCTGGGCGGCCGTGCCCGATCCGGAGTTCGGCAAGCATGGCGAGTTCGAGCGGATGGCCGAGGGGAACCCGGCATGAGCGCCGACGCGCCCGTCGTCCTCGTCACTGGCGCCGCCAGCGCGATCGGCCAGGCTATCGTGCGCCGCTTCGCGGCGGCGGGAAGCCGGCTGGTGCTGGCGGACATCGATGCCGACGCGCTGGCGACCGTCGCGGCGCAGATCGCCCCGGACGCGATCCTGGTCAGCGGGGACCTGAGCGACGAGAAGGTCGCGGCCGATTTCGTCGGTGCGGCCCGCAAGGCTTATGGCCGGGTCGATGTGCTGGTGAACAATGCGGGCGGCGGCATCATCATGCCCTTCGCCGATCACACGCCGGATACGATGCGGACCACGATCGACCGCAACCTGTGGACCTGCCTGTGGTGCACGCGTGAGGCGCTGCCGCTGATGGTGGCGCAGAATTACGGCCGGATCGTCAATATGGGGGCGGATTCGGTCCGCAACGGCCTGTGGGCGCACGCCATGTACAATGCCGCCAAGGGCGGGATGCACGGCCTTACCACCGGCCTGGCGCGCGAGTTCGCCCGCCATGACATCACGATCAACACGGTCGCGCCCTGCATGATCCGGACCCCGCAGGTCGAGGCCGAGACCGCCAAGGGCAATCCCCTGATCGATCAATTCCTGTCGGTGATCCCGAAGGGCCGCTCGGGCGAGCCCGACGAGGTGGCATCGATGGTCTTCTATCTCGCGTCGCCCGAAGCGTCGTTCGTCACCGGCCAGGTGATCAGCGTCAACGGCGGCAGCACGATGCTCTGATCCCGGGAGGACAAGATGGCGGACGGTTTGGAAAAGCGCACGGTACAGGTCAACGGCACGCCGATGGCCTATGTCGAGCATGGCGAGGGCGAGCCGCTGATTTGCATCCATGGCGGTGGCCCGGGTGCATCGGGGATCAGCAACTACCGGCGCAATGTCGAGCCGCTGGCGGCCGGCGGGCGGCGCGTGATCGTTCCCGATCTGCCCGGCTATGGTGATTCCCCGTCGCAGCCCACCGCCGAGGCCATCTATGACGGCTTCGCCGACAACATCCTCGGCCTGATGGACGCGCTGGGCATCGAGAAGGCCAGCTTTATCGGCAATTCGCTGGGCGGCGGCACCACGATCAGCCTCGCGCTGCGCCACCCCCACCGGGTCAACCGGATGATCCTGATGGGTCCCGGCGGTGGCTATTCGCTCAGCCCGCATCCGACCGAAGGCCTGCTGCGGATGCTCCACTTCTACGAGGGCGAGGGGCCGACCCGCGAGAAGCTGGACAAGGTGCTCGATCTGCTGGTGTTCGATCGCTCGATGATCACCCCGGATCTGGTGGAGGAGCGCTACAAGGCCTGTATCCGCCCCGACACCATGGCCAATCCGCCGCTGCGCGGCCGTGGCGCCAATCCGAAGGACGATCTCTGGCGACAGGCGCTCAACGAGCTGCAGCACCGCACCCTGATCCTCTGGGGCCGCGAGGACCGGGTCCTGTCGTTCGACAATGCCCTGGTGTTCCTGAAGTCGATGCCCAACGCCGAACTGCATGTCTTCCCGAAGACCGGCCACTGGGTGCAGTGGGAGCGTGCCGACCAGTTCAACGACATGGTCAACGACTTCCTCGACAGGGCATGAGCGCTTCCGGCCTCATCGACATCCACAGCCACATGACCCCGCGCGGGCTGCCGGCCGACCCCGGCAGCGCCGCGCCCTGGCCGTGCATGCGGTGCGAGGCCGCGACCCGTTCGACCCTGATGCTGGGCGACAAGCCGTTCCGAGAGCTGGACGACCGCTCCTGGGATGTCGCCCGCCGCTGCGAGGACATGGACCGCGACGGTGTGGCGATCCAGCTGCTCTCGCCGATGCCCGAACTGCTGTCCTACTGGCAGGAAGCCGCGCACGCCGAATATCTCGCCGATCATGTCAACGCCGCGATCGCCGAGATGGTGGCGCGCCGGCCGGACCGTTTCCGGGGCCTCGCCATGGTGCCGATGCAGGAGCCGGATCGCGCGGTGCGCTACCTGCGTGACCTGAAGGCGCGGTTCGGCGTCGACGGGATCGAGATCGGCAGCAACATCAACGGCACCTTGCCGGGGGAGGACGCCTTCGCCCCGGTCTTCGCCGCCGCCGAGGCGGGGGAGCTGGCGGTGTTTATCCATGCGCTGCATCCGGTGGCGACCGCCAATGTCATGTCCCACGCGCCCTTCTTCGGGCCGATGGTGGGCTTTCCGCTCGACGTCGCGATGGCGGGGGCCTCGCTCATCACCGGCGGCGTGCTCGAACGCCATCCGCGTCTGCGGGTGGCGCTCAGCCATGGCGGCGGGGCTATGGCGTCGCTGATCGGGCGGCTCGACCAGGGCTGGCGGATGGTGCCGGACCTGCGCGACCGGCTGACGACCGCACCCAGCGCACAGGCGCGCCGGCTGTTCTACGACAGCAACGTCTATGAGCCCGGCCTGCTGCGTCACATCGCGCGGGACATGGCACCCGGCCAAGTGTGCGCCGGCACCGACTATCCCTATCTGATCATGCAGGAGGACCCGGCGGCGTTCATCGCCTCTGCCGGGTTGAGCGCCGCCGAAACGGAATCGGTACGGGCCGGAGCGGCGATAAGATTCCTTGACATCGCTGATGAAACAATTGCATCATACAGATAATGCAGCCAGGTTGGCCGTCCCGGGCGCGCCGGACGGCCCTGAGCGCGGGATGCGCAAGCGGGAGGATCAGACTTGATTTCGTTCGAACTTACCGAAGAGCAGGAGATCGCACGCTCCACCGTCCGGGAATTCGCCGGGCAGGTGCTGCGCCCGCTGGCGCGCCAGGCCGATGTCGACGGCCGGATCGAGGATGAGACGCTCGACCAGCTCTGGAGCCTCGGCGTCGTCCAGTCGATGATCGACCAGGACGGCGCGGAGCCCGATCAGAGCGCGATCCTGAGCGCGCTGCTGCTCGAGGAACTGGGCTGGGCCGACGCCGCTTTCGGTGTCGCGCTGGCCAGCCCGCTCGGCTTCGTCCGTGCCGTGAAGGAGCAGGGCTCGGCCGCGCAGAAGGAAGCGCTGCTGCCCCTGTTCACCGGCGATCGCTACCATGGCGCGGCGGTCGCGCTGGCCGAACCGGGCCTGATCGACAACGGCATCGAGGCATTGTCGACCAAGGCGGAGGCCGATCCGGCCGGCTATCGCCTGACCGGCGCCAAGGTGCAGGTGCCACTGGGCGACAAGTGCAGCCATTTCCTGGTGATCGCGCAGCATGACGGCAAGCCCGATGCCTTCATCGTCCCGCGCGACGCGGCCGGCGTGGTGATCGACAAGAGCGAACGCCAGCTGGGCCTTTCCGGCCTCGGCTCGGTCACGCTGCGCCTGGACAATGTCGTGCTGGGCCATGACGCGCGGCTCGGCGAGAATCATGGCTGCGACGTGCAGCGGATCGTCGACGCGGCTCGCGTTGGCGCATCGTCGATCCTCGTCGGTCTGTGCCGCGGCGTCTATGACCATTCGGTGGTTTACACCAAGGAACGCCATGTCCATGGCTCGGCGCTGGCGCAGAAGC
Source organism: Rhizorhabdus dicambivorans (assembly GCF_002355275.1). Lineage (NCBI taxonomy): Bacteria > Pseudomonadati > Pseudomonadota > Alphaproteobacteria > Sphingomonadales > Rhizorhabdaceae > Rhizorhabdus > Rhizorhabdus dicambivorans. Next base: position 815,751 of record NZ_CP023449.1, read on the forward strand.
AGAGCGTCGCCTTCCGTCTGGTCGACATGTTCGTCGAGACCGAGGCGAGCCGCTGGATGTGCTGGCGCGCCGCGACCGAGATCGACAAGGGCCAGGAGGCCACCCGCAGCGCCGCGCTGGCGCAGAGCTACACCCGCGAGCAGGCGACCTGGATCGCCGACGAGGGCGTGCAGCTGATGGGCGGCCACGGCTTCATGCGCGCCAATCCGGTCGAGCTTTGGTTCCGCAATGCGCGGACGCTGTCGCTGCTCGAAGGCACGGCCAGCGTCTGACGCGAACAGGGTGGCGCGAGGCGCCGAACGGGAGAGATTACATGGTTTACGTCGTCGCGGAGTTGAGCGTCCGCCCGGGTACCGAGGCCGAGTTCGAGGCTGTGGCCGCCGAACTGATGCAGGAAGTGCGGGCCAGGGAGCCCGAGGTCCAGCTCTACCAGTTCACCAAGATCCGTGGCCGTGATGGCGTCTATCGCGTGATCGAGCGCTACGCCTCTGAAGCCGCGCTGGAGAAGCACATGGCCGAGCCGCATCTGCGCGCGGCCATGGAGAAGATGGGCCCGCTGCTGGCGGCGCGTCCGCAGCTCGAGAAATGCGATCCGGTCGGGGTGGCCTGACGCGCTAGGCGGGATCGCGGTGTTGAGGATGGAGCGGACATGACGGGCGGCGGATCGGGCAAGGGGGCGCTCGCCTCGGTCAGGGTGGTCGAGGTCGGGACGATGGTCGCGGCCCCGATCTGCGGGCAGCTGCTGGCGGACCTCGGCGCCGACGTCATCAAGATCGAACCGCTCGGGGGTGAGGTGATGCGGGTGATCCCGCCCGTGTACAAGGGCGTCTCGGCCGCCTTCGCCCAGTGGAACCGCAACAAGCGCAGCATTGCGCTGGATCTCAAGTCCCCCGAGGGCATGGCCGTGCTGCGCGGCCTGCTCGCCCGGGCCGATATCTTCCTGCAGAACATGCGGGTCGGCGCGGCCGAGGCGATGGGTCTCGACCATGAAAGCCTGATCGTCGACAATCCCGGCCTGATCTCGGTGCAGATCACGGGCTATGGCACCGACGGCCCCTATCGGGACCAGCCCGGCTACGACATGATGGTCCAGGGGCTGACCGGCTTCATGCCGATCCAGGGCACGCCCGAAAAGCCGCGCGCGATCCGCAGCGTCCAGGCCGACAAGGTCGCCGGCTATTCGGCGGCGCTGGCGGCGCTGGCGGCGGTGATCCACCGGCGCGCGGGCGGCGGCGGCCAGAAGATCGACGCGACGATCCTCGATTCCTACGCCAGTTTCATGCTGCCCGACCATATCTACACCCGCTCCTTCCGGAACGCGCCCCCGGAGGCGCCGTTCACGGCGGACATCTACAATATGATCCACCTGAGCGACGGCAAGCTCATCGGCTATCTGCTGACCCAGGACCAGTTCGAGGAAGCCTGCCGCGCTTTTGGGCGCGAGGATCTGATGAATGATCCCCGCTACAGCACGCCGGGCGGCCGCAACGTCCACCAGCCCGAACTGATCAGGGAGATCGCCACTGCCTGCGAGGGCAAGACGATGGCGGAGGTGCTGGCCATCACACGCGCGCACCGCCTGCCCTTCGCGCCGGTCAACGACATCGACGGCTTCTTCGATGATCCGCAGGTGCGCCACAATGGCAGCTTCGTCGAGTTCGAGACCGAGGAGGTGGGCCCCGTCCGGCTGCTCAACGGGCTTGCCCGGCTCAGCGAGACGCCGATCGATGCCCGCTCGCTGGCCCCGTCACTCGGGGCCCACACCGACGCGATCCTGGCGGAGCTCGGCTATCCGGAGGCGCGGATCGCCACGATGCGCGAGGGCCGGATCGTCGGCTGAGAATATCGGGCCGGCGCGTGGGGCGACGGCGGGTGATCTTATCCTGAATCAGCATGTGGAGGCCCAACATGGTCGCGACCCTCGAAAAGCCCACCGCGCACGAACTGCTGCCCGGCATCCGCGTCGTCGATGCCGACACCCATGTCAGCGAATGGTATGATCTGTGGACGTCGCGCGCGCCCGCCCGGTTCCGCGATCGCGTGCCGCAGGTCCGCGATGTCGGCGGCCGCTGGGACTGGGTCATCGACGGCCAGACGCTCAATCGCGAGGGCGCGTCGAGCGCGATCCGCAAGGACGGATCGAAGACGCTGGGCATGGATTTCCGCGACCTCCAGCTCGCCGATGTCCACCCCGGCGCCTATGATCTGAAGTCGCGCCTCGCCTTCATGGATCGGGAAGGGATCGCCGCGCAGATCGCCTATCCCAACCTGCTCGGCTTCGGCGGGCAGAAATCGATGCTGCTCGACGCCGAGCTGCGCAACCTCAGCATGACCATCTTCAACGATGCGATGGCGGAGATGCAGGCCGATTCCGGCAACCGCATCTATCCCATGACGATGGTCCCCTGGTGGGATGTCGACCTGGCGGTGAAGGAGGCGGAGCGCTGCGCCGCGATGGGCCTGCGCGGCATCAACATGAACTCCGACCCGCATGTCCATGGCCTGCCGCATCTCGGCGATCCGCACTGGTATCCGCTGTGGGAGGCCTGCTCCTCGCTCGGCCTGCCGGTGAACTTCCACATCGGCGCGTCGGACGAGTCGATGACGTGGTTCGGCGCGGGCCTGTGGCCGGGGCATCCGGACGAGGTCAAGCTGGCCTATGGCTCGCTGATGCTGTTCGTCGGCAATATGCGTGTCCTGGCGAACATCCTGTTGACCCGGGTGCTGGAACGCTTCCCCGCGCTCAAGATCGTCTCGGTCGAAAGCGGCGCCGGTTGGGTGCCCTTCTTCCTGGAGGCGCTCGAATATCAGATGCGCGAGGCAGCCTTCGAATATCGGGATTCGCCGAAGGACATCTTCCGCCGGCAGATCTACATCTGCTCCTGGTTCGAGCGCGACAACATCGTCCACACCGCGCGCAAGATCGGCATCGACAATCTGATGTTCGAGACCGATTTCCCGCACCCCACCTGCCTCTATCCGGACAGCTTCCACTATATGGAGAGCGCAATCGAGGCGATGACCGTGGAGGAGCGCGGCAAGATCTTCGGCGGCAACGCGCAGCGGCTCTACAATCTCGATCTGTCGCAAGTCCCCTTCTGATCGGGGCGCGGCGATCGGCACGAAAAAGGGGGCGGAGGCATCATCCTCCGCCCCCTTTTTTCTCGCGGCGGGCCGCTCAGACGTCGACCAGTTCCAGGGCGCTGTTCTCGGCGCCTTCCAGCCGGCCGAGCGCATAATCGCCGGCCAGGGTAGTGCGCTGCAGCCAGCGGCTGCCGCTTTCGGGCGGCAGGCCCTCGGCGCCGTGCAGCATCCGCCAATTGTCCCACAGCACGATGTCGCCGGGGGTCCAGCGGTGGATGTAGATGTCGGGGTGCGACAGGATGTGCCGCGCCAGTTCACCGAGCAGCACGTCGCCCTCGGCGCGGTCGAGGCCCAGTATCTCGTCGGCGAACCAGGGTGACAGGTTCAGCATCTTCCGGCCGGTTTCCTTCTGCGCATAGACCAGCGGATGGATCGAGCGCGGATAGCTGTCCTCGCGTGCCTGGATGTCGCGGAACTTCTTGCCCATCCGCACCAGCCGGATCGTGTCGACGCTGTTCTTCATCGTCGAGATGTCCATGTAGAAGTCGTAGATCACCTCCAGCCCTTCCGCCCTGCGCTTCAGATCGTCGGGCAGGCTGTCATAGGCCGCGATCTTGTCGAGGAAGGTGGTGCCGCCCATCGTCGGCGGGATCAACCGGGGCCGCAGCAGCCCGCCATGGTTGACCTTGTCGAAATAGACCAGGTCGAAATGCAGCGGCAGCCAGCCGCCCAGGTCCACGCCGTTGACGTTGTAGACATTGCCGTTTTCGCCGCCGGGTTCATACTGGACGTTGGTGATCTCCAGCCGGGAGGGATCGGTGTTGCCTTGCTTGATCGGATGCAGCTGGAACGGGCCGAACACGCGGCTCAGTTCGAGATGCAGTTCGTCGCTGTCCTCCATGCCGCGGAACACGACCAGGCCGTGCTGGATCCACAGCCGGCCGAGTTCCTCGCGCACCGCTGGATCGTCAAGATGCCCGCGCTCTAGTCCGTGGATCTGGATCGCTTCGCTGGTCGGCGTCAGCGGTTCGACGTGGAAGGGCAACATGCTCTGCTCCTGCTGTCTGGCGAGTCTGGAGCACATGAATGTGCCGAAACAATGCAATTGTTGCAAACGCTTATTAAATCAGGCTCGTCGCCTGGTCCTGACATCGCCGGCAGAGCCGTCCTCTGCCGCAGTGGGAAGGTGGGTATGGCCCTTGTTTTCCCGGGGGATTTAGGAGGGTAAGCCAATATTTCAAAATAACTGTATTGACGGTTTCCGCGGCCGGGTGTACCCCCTTCGCATCCTTACGAAAAAACAGTCAGACTGGGAGGGATTTTTCCATGGCCAGAAAGTTCGCAGTGCTGGTGTCCGGCCTTTGGGTCGCAAGCGCTCATATGGCGATCGCACAGACCACGGCGGTGCCCGCCGCCGCGGCCGAGGATGCCTCGGTCCAGGGCATTGAAGACATCGTCGTCACCGCGCAGCGCCGCGAGCAGCGGCTGCAGGATATTCCGCTGACCGTTAACGCCATCTCGGCCCAGGGCCTCGAGCGGCAGGGCGTCACCAACACCGCCGATCTGAACGCGGTGGTGCCGGGCCTGAACATCGCCAAGTCGAGCACGGTCGTGCAGCCGTTCCTTCGCGGCGTCGGCACGGCGTCGCTGGTTCCCGGCAACGATCCCAGCGTGCCGCTCTACATCGACGGCGTCTATCACAGCGCGCCCGCCGGCCTGTTCTTCTCGTTTAACAATATCGAGCGGGTCGAAGTGCTGAAGGGGCCGCAGGGCACGCTGTTCGGCCGCAACGCGACGGGCGGCCTGATCCAGATCGTCACCAAGGACCCGACCGAGGAGCTCAAGGGCAAATTCTCGCTGAGCTACGGCAACTATCGCGCGGTCAACGCCACCGGCTATATCAGCGGCGGCACCGATACGATCGCGGCAAATCTGTCGGTCGTTTACAACAAGCAGTCCAAGGGCTGGGGCCGCAATCTCTTCCAGGCGGGGGAGGGTGGCCCGATCGTGGTGGGAACGCAGACCTTCGCCGATCGGCCGGTCAAGCGGGCGGCCGGCTATACCGACGAGTTCGGCATCCACAGCAAGATCGTCATGACCCCGGACGACCGCACCACGGTCAAGCTCAGCGGCATGTATGTCGATGTCGACACCAACCAGAACCACTATCGCCACCCGCTGCCGGGCCGGCTGCTTCCTGGGCCTCCGGGCAACAACCCCTATCAGTATACCGGCGGCTTCTACGACTATAATTCGGATGTTGAGTGGTATAACCGCAACCACCAGTACATGTTCTCCGCGGAAGCGGCGCATGAGGCCGATTTCGCGACCCTCAAGTCGATCTCATCCTTTCTGAAGGCGAAGGCCGAAATCTCGGTGCCGTCGGATGCCAGCCCGCTGATCTCGCGTGCTACCAGCTTCGCCCACCTCGTCTGGAAGACCTATACCCAGGAGCTGCAGCTGCTCTCCAACGGTCAGTCCGGGCCCGACTGGCTCGAATGGATCGGCGGCCTCTATTATCTCCACGGCCGCGCCGGCTACGATCCGCAGGAAGTGACCCTCGGCTATCGCCATGACGGCACGTTCAGCCGCTATTCCTTCCAGACCTCGGACTCGCTGGCGGCCTATGGCCAGGCGACCTTTGACGTCACCGACAGCACCCGCCTGACCCTGGGCGCGCGCTACAGCAAGGATCGTCTGTCGGCCACGCAATATCAGGTCGGCACCTCCTCGGTTCTCACCGGCGCGAACGCCAACGGGCAGGTCACCATCCTGGTCCCGAAGGAGCGCGTCTCGTTCGAGAAGGTCACGTGGCGCATCGCGCTCGACCAGCGTGTCACGCCGGACGTCCTGCTCTATGCCAGCGCCAGCCGCGGCTACAAGACGGGTGCGTTGAACCATGGCGCGCTCTGCGCCACCACGCCGCCGATCGGCGTGGCCTGCAGCAACATCGTCGCGCCAACCCGGCCGGAGGTGCTCGACGCCTATGAGGTTGGCTTCAAGTCCGACCTGTTCGATCGCCGCCTGCGCTTCAACGTCTCGGCCTATTATTACGACTATGCCGATCTGCAGGTGCAGGCGGTGGTCGGCGTGCCGCCGGTCAGCGTCCTCAACAATGCGGCCCAGGCGCGGATCTATGGCGTCGATCTGGAATCGGCCCTTCAGGTGACACCGAACCTGCGCATCTCGGCCAACGCCTCCTTCCTGAACAGCAAGTATAAGGATTATCCGGCGGCGGTGGGCTTCGTGCCGCTGACGGTGGCGCCCTATGCCAACCGGCAGATATTCTTCGATGCATCGGGCAACACCCTGCCGCGCGCGCCGAAGTTCAGCAGCACGGTGGCGGTCGACTGGACGATCCCGACCAGCGCGGGCGATTTCACGCTGACCGGCAGCTGGTATCATAATGACGGTTTCTACTGGGATCCGCAGCAGCGCCTCCGTGAGTCGGCCTATGACATCGTCAACGGCCAGCTCGCCTACCAGGCGACCGACAGGCTCAAGCTTCGCGTCTGGGGTCGCAACCTGCTCGACAAGAAATATTACAGCTACCAGACCGCGACGAGCGCGGGTGACCAGGGCGCCCCGGCGGCTCCCCGCACCTACGGCATCGCCGTGGACTTCGAGTTCTGATCCTGTCGGCCGGGCTCTCGGGCCCGGCCTTCATCCCCCTTGGATGACGAGGCCGGCGAAAGCCGGCCTTTTGCTGTGGCGAACGCTCCGCGTGCCATGGCTCTATGGCGCCACGGCACGGAGCTTTGGGAGGCGTGTCTCAGGCGTGAACGGCACACCATGTCGATGAAGCTCGATCGCGCCAGCTGGTCCGCCCGGCGATCAGGGTCCGGCTATCGATGGAGCCAGCGGGGCTTGCGCTTCTCCAGGAAGGCGGCGACGCCCTCGGCATAATCGGGGATGGTCGTCGCCTCCTCGAAGATGCCGCGCAGCAGTTCGTCGAAGCGCGCGTCGAGGCCGTCGCGGCCGAGCGCGGAAAGCAGCAGGCGCCGGCCGACCCGCAGCGCGGAGCCGCTCTTGCCAGCCAGGACGCGCAGATAATCGCCCAGTTCGGCATCGAAGCTGGCGCGGGGCAGGGTCCTGATGGTCAGGCCGGCGCGTTCCGCTTCGGCGGCGTCGATCCATCGTCCCGAAAAGGCGAGATCGAGGAGCCTGGCTTGGCCGGCATGGTGCGCCATCAGCCAGGCGGCCAGGACGCTGACGACGCCGATGTCGATTTCGGGCAGCGCGAGCCGCAGGTCGTCGCGGGCGATCACCATGTCGCAGGCGAAGGCCAGTTCGCAGCCGCCGCCTGAGCAGATTCCATTGATCGCGGCGATGCGCGGCTTGCCGTCGGCGGCAGCCAGCACCCGCGACATGCGGAAGATCGCCTCGGCGTGGGCGCGCAGATGGGGAAGGTCATGCTCGCCCACGTCGCTGCCGGCCGCGAAGGCCCGGTCAAGCGCCGAGGCGATGACGATGATACGCACGCCTGGGTCGGCGTCGAACCGCTCCACTGCATCCGCGATCGCGCCGGCCATGCCGGTGGTGATGATGTTGAGCGGCGGCCGCCGCAGCCGGATCCAGCCGATGCCGTCTTCGGCCAGGCTCTCGATCTCCGGCTGCGGGGGCTCGCCGGTGGTCATATCGATCAGCCCGGGGTGTTGATCCAGACGGTCTTGCTCTCGGTATAGGCGTCGATCGACTGGCGGCCGAGCTCACGGCCGAGGCCCGACTGCTTATAGCCGCCGAACGGCGCGATCGGATCGATCATGAAATAGGTGTTGATCCAGACGTTGCCGGCCTTCAGGCCGCGCGCGACGCGATGCGCCCGCGCGATGTCGCGGGTCCACACGCCCGATGCCAGGCCGAAATCGGTGTCGTTGCCCTGGCGCAGAACATCCTCCTCATTGTCGAAAGGGATCACCGCGACCACCGGGCCGAATATCTCCTCTCGGGCGATGCGCATCTGGTTGTTCACGCCGGAGAATATGGTCGGCCGGACATAATAGCCGCTGCCCGTGAAGCGGTCGCCGCCCAGGCTGACCTGCGCTCCGTCGGCGCGGCCGATGTCGACATAGCCGTTCACCCGGGTGAACTGCGCCTCGGACACCAGCGGCCCCATCGTGGTCGTCTCGTCGAACGGATCGCCGACGCGGTGCTGGCCGACGGCCGCAGACAGCTTTTCCAGGAATTCGTCATGGATGCCGCGCTGCACGAACAGGCGGCTGCCGGCGACGCACACCTGGCCCGAATTGGTGCAGAAGGCGCGCATCGCCCCGGCCACCGCTAGGTCGATATCGGCATCGTCGAACACGATGTTGGGCGATTTGCCGCCCAGTTCCAGCGTCACCCGCTTCAGATCCCGCGAGGAACTGGCCAGGATATGCTTGCCCACCTCGGTCGATCCGGTGAACGCGATCTTGTTCACGCCGCGATGGTTGACCAGCGCCTCGCCGGCGACGCGGCCGAAGCCGGTCAGGATGTTGACGACGCCGTCCGGCACCCCGGCTTCCATCAGCAGCTCGCCCATCCGCAGCGCGGTCAGCGGGGTCTGCTCGGCGGGCTTCAGGACCACGGTGTTGCCGCAGGCGATGGCTGGCGCGATCTTCCACGCCGCCATCATCATCGGCCCGTTCCAGGGGATGATCTGCGCGCATACACCCACCGGCTCGCGGATCGTGTAGTTGAAGAACTGGTCCGACGAGGGATAGGTCTCGCCATAGATCTTGCTGCACCAGCCGGCGAAATATTCGAACACCGTCGACAGGCGCGACGCGAAGTTGCGCGTGACGGCGATCGGCAGGCCGTTGTCGAGCGTCTCGAGCTGGGCCATCTCCTCGACATGCTCGTCCAGCACGCGCGCGATCCGCAGCAGCAGCTTGGTCCGGTCGTGCGGGGGCATGCCGGACCAGCTGCGGCTCTCCAGCGCGCGGCGCGCGGCGGTCACGGCCTGGTCGACGTCCTCGGCGGTGGCGGCGGAAGCATGGCCGATCACCTGCTCGGTCGCGGGGTCGACCGTCTCGAACGTCTCACCCGATCGCGACTCGACCCACTTGCCGTCGATCAGCAGCTTCTTGGTACCGGAACCCAGGAAATCCGTGGTGGCGGCGGCCAGCGTGCCGCGGGTCAGGGTGGTCGTCGACATGCGCTTCTCCAGATGATGCGTTTGAATGATACGCGATCATTAATTAGTTGCACAGAGGCAAAGGCACGTCTAGCGTCATCATCGAACAGGGAGTCACGGAGAGGCCGGGTGCTCGACAGGGACGGGGAAAAGACTGCTGCGGTCGCGCTGGCCACCGCTACTGCGCCCGCGCCCGCCAGAGGGCGTGCGGCCGCGCCGGGATGGGAGTTCGCCGACGCCCCGGCGCGCAGCGTCTCGATCGACGGCGTCGAGATCAGCTATCGGCTTTGGGACAGTGCGCCGGCCGACGCGCCGACTCTGCTGTTCCTGCACGGTTTCCGCGCCCATTCGCGCTGGTGGGATCATATCCTCCCCTTCTTCCGGGACGATTATCGCGTCGCCACGATGGACTTCAGCGGCCTCGGCGACAGCGGCTGGCGCGATCGCTACACGATGCGCGGCTTCGCGCGCGAGATATTGGCGGTGATCGAGGATGCGGGCCTGGCTCCGGTGACGATCGTCGCGCACAGCTTCGGCGGGTCCCCCGCTGCCTATGCGAGCCTGCTCCAGCCCGAAGCGATCAGCCATGCGATCATCATCGACACGCGGCTGATCCTCGGCGGCGTGCCGGAGCCCGCGCAGATCGAGCTGCAGGCCTTCAACCCCGGCAAGCGCGTCTACAAGGATATGGACGAGGCGCGTAGCCGCTACCGCCTGATCCCGTCCTCGGGCGATGTCGATGCCGAGATCATCGATCATATCGCGCGGCATTCGGCGCGCCCCGCCGAGGGCGGCTGGACCTGGAAGTTCGATCCGTCCTTCGATCCGCAGCTCACCGATGATCCCGACAGGCTGGTGCCGCCCGGCGTCACCATGCCGATCGACTATATCTATGGCGATCGCAGCGGCGTGGTGACCCCCGCTTTGGCCGATCTGATGCTGTCGCAGCTGCCGAGCTGCCATGCGCCGATCGTCATCCCGCACAGCGATCATCATGTCCTGCTGGAGCAGCCCGTAGCGCTGGTCGCCGTGCTGCGCGCGTTGCTGCTGCGAGGGCCGCGGCTCTGAATCCGCATACGGCCCGCGAAATGTGCGGGCCGCGAGAAAATAGCCGACTGGAGAGTGGAGAAGGCGAATGGCCTATCAGGAACAGGTGACCGCGCAACGGCGCGAAACAATCCCGCCGCATGTCCCAGCCGACCGGGTGGTCGAACTCGACTATTTCTCTCCGCCCGGCGTGACCGAGGACCCGCACCTGGCGTGGAAGAGCCTGCACGACGGGCCGGACATCATCTACACCCCCTATTATGGCGGGCATTGGATCATGACCCGCGCCGACGACATGTTCGCGGTCATGCAGGATTACGAGACCTTCTCGAACTGGGAGTTCACGGTGCCGCCGCGCGGGCCGGACAGCCCGGTGTTGATGCCCAACCAGCTCGATCCACCGCGCCACGGGCCGATCCGCAGTGTCGTGCTGCGGCCGATGTCGCCCAAGGCGGTGGCGCCGATCGAACCCGTGATCCGCAAGATCATGGCCGATCGCATCGCCAGCATCGTGCCCAAGGGCGGCTGCGAGTTCGTCAGCGAGTTCGGCGGCAACATCCCGCCCGAGCTGTTCTTCGAGCATGCCCGCATCCCCAAGGACAAGCTGCCCGAGATGAAGCGCTACGCCGATACCGTCGCGCGCAGCGACAGCCATGAGGAGCGGGTCGCGGCACGCATCGGCGGCGCCAACTACATGATGGCGATCCTTGAAGAGCGCCGTCAGGTCGAGGACCTCGACGACGACGTGTTCAGCGTCATCATCCAGGCGGAGCGCGAAGGCCGCATCACCAAGGAGGAGAGCACGTCGATCGCGCTCAATGTCTTCTTCGGCGGGCTGGAGACGGTATCGTCGGCGCTCGCCTTCATCGTGCTGTTCCTCGCCCGCAATCCCGAACATCGCCGCCAGCTGATCGAGGACGGCTCGCTGACCCAGGATGCGACCGAGGAGTTCCTGCGCCGCTTCGGCATCCTCAATCTCGCCCGCATCGCGACCAGGCCGACCACCTTCAAGGGGGTGAGGATCGAGCAGGGCGAGCAGGTGCTGTTGCCGCTCCACCTGGCGGGGCTGGACGAGCGCAAATTCCCCAATCCGCTGGAGGTGGATTTCCAGCGCAAGCGGGCGGGCCATTTCAATTTCGGCACCGGGCCGCACCGCTGCCTCGGCTCGAACCTTGCCCGGCCGGAAATCCGCATCTTCATCGAGGAATGGCTGCGCCAGATACCGGACTTCTCGGTCGATCCCGACGACAAGCCGGTCGGCGCCTCGGGCGTCGCGATGACGATGACGCGCGTGCCGCTCGTCTGGCCGTCGCGCTGATCAGCAAGGGAGAATCGCGATGAAGGTGATTGTCGATCATGCCCGCTGCCAGGGCCACGCGCTGTGCATGCTGAAGGCCCCGCAGGTCTATGAACTCAACGACGACGGCTACAACACGATGCCGCCGACCGAGGTGCCGCCGGAGCTGGAGGAGCAGGCCCGCCACGGCGCGATGAACTGCCCCGAAGGCGCGATCCGGCTCGACAAGCGCGCCGACTGAAGAACCGAGGGGGTACCGCCATGGCCGATCCCGTCGCTGCCATCACCGCGCCGACGCCATTCCGCGTCGACGTTCCGGACGAGAAACTGGCGGAGATTCGCGACCGAGTCGCGCGCTACCGCCATTTCCCCGCTCCGGCCGATGAAGGGGACGATTGGCGGTACGGCATCAACAGCCGCTGGCTGAAGCGGCTGTGCGATCATTGGCTGAACGGGTTCGACTGGCGCGCGGCCGAAGCGGAGCTGAACCGCTATCCGCAATATCGCGTCGAGATCGAGGGGATCGGCCTCCATTATGTCGAGATACGCGGCGAGGGCGCCCGGCGCCGGCCGCTTCTCCTCCTGCATGGCTGGCCGGGCTCGCATTTCGAATTCTGGAAGATCGCCGATCGTCTCGCCTTCCCGTCGCGCCATGGCGGCTCGGCCGAGGACGCCTTCGATCTGATCATCCCGTCGCTGCCCGGCTATGGTTTCTCAGGCCCCCCGCCGCGCCCGGTGGGCATGCGGACGGCGGCGCGGCTGTTGAACCGGCTGATGGTCGAGGTGCTGGGCCATGACCGGTACATGGTCCAGGGCGGCGATTGGGGCGCGGTGGTCGCGGCCTGGCTGGGCGCCGATCATGCGGCCTCCTGCGTCGCGGTCCACGTCAATCTGATCGGCCTGCGCCCGGCGCCGGGCGACGATGGCGCCGCCACCGAGGAGGAGAGCGCCGCGATCCGCGCGATGATGGAGCGCGAGCGGCCCCATCTCGCCTATGCGGTGCAGCAGGCCACCCGGCCGCAGACGCTGGCGATCGGCCTCATGGACTCGCCGGTCGGCACCGCCGCCTGGATCCTCGACAAATTCTACTGCTGGTCGGAGCTGTCCGGCCGGTCGATCGAGGAGGTGTACACGCTCGACGAACTGCTCACCAATGTCATGATCTATCTGGTCAACGATACGATGTGCAGTTCGCTCTGGTCCTATCGCGGCATGGCGGAGGAGCGGGTGCCCTTCGGTCAGGTCTATTGCGCCAGCCCGACGGCCTTCGCCCATTATCCCTATGAGTTTGTGGGCGGTACGCCGCCGCGCAGCTGGGTGGAGCGCTACTACAATGTGGTGCGCTGGACCGAATTGGAGCGGGGCGGCCATTTCGCCGCGCTCGAACAGCCGGATTCGTTCCTGGCCGACGTCACGGCCTTCGCGCGCGACGCCTTCCCCGCCGGAGCCTGACGGCATGAAGGTGATGACGCCGCGAACCGTCAGGGCCGGCGTGCTCGATGTCGCCTATGCGGAGGCGGGCCCGGCGGACGGCTGGCCGGTCGTGCTGGTCCATGGCTTTCCCTATGACGCGCACTGCTACAGCGATGCCGCCGAACTGCTGGCGCGGGAAGGCGCGAGGGTCGTCATGCCGTGGATGCGCGGCTATGGCGCTACCCGCTTCCTGTCGGCCGATACGCCGCGCTCGGGCCAGCAGGGCGCGTTCGGCGCCGATCTGCTGGCGTTGCTTGATGCGTTGGGCATCGACAGGGCCATCCTCGGCGGCTTCGACTGGGGCGGCCGTGCGGCCTGCGTCGTCGCCGCGCTGTGGCCCGAGCGGGTCGAGGCGCTGGTTTCGGCGGCCGGCTACAATATCCTCGATCCGGCGCGCGCCGCCCTGCCGCTCGCGCCCGAGGTCGAACACCGGCTCTGGTATGTCTGGTATCTCCATTCCGAACGGGGCAGGGCGGGGCTGGCGGCGCACCGCGAGGATTTCTGCCGTCTGCTCTGGCGGCTCTGGTCGCCGCGCTGGGATTTCTCCGACGAAGACTATGCGCGCTCCGCCGCCGCCTTCGACAACCCCGATTTCGTCGATGTCGTCACCCACAGCTATCGCCATCGCCACGGTCTGGCGGCCGGCGACCCGACCTACGCCGACATCGAGCGACGCCTGGCGGCGCTGCCGCCGATCTCCGCGCCCAGTGTGGTGATCGAAAGCGGCAGCGACGGTCTGATGCCGCCCACCCATTTCATGGACCTGTCGGCGCGGTTCACCGGGGGCTGGAAACGACGGGTCCTGGTCAAGGCCGGCCACAATCCGCCGCAGGAGGACCCGCGCGCCTTTGCTGACGCGGTGCTGGCCGCCCGGGCTCTTGCCGCCGAGCGGCGCGCATTATCGGAGGGGAAGAGATGATCGAAGCCGACTATGTCATCATCGGCGGAGGCAGCGCCGGTTGCGTGCTGGCGAACCGCCTGTCCGAAGATCCGAACAACCAGGTGGTGCTGCTGGAGGCCGGCGGCGACGGCAAGGGCTTCTGGGTCGATATGCCGGTCGGCTCGGTCAAGCTGGTCGGCGACGAGCGGACCGACTGGATCCACAAGAGCGAGCCGGACCCGACGATCAACGGGCGCGAGATCATCTGGAACGCCGGCAAGATGCTGGGCGGCGGCGGCGGGGTGAACGGCCTCGTCTATATCCGGGGCCAGCGCGGCGACTATGACCTGTGGGAGAAGCTCGGCTGCGAAGGCTGGGGATTTCGCGACGTGCTGCCCTATTTCATGCGCGGCGAACGCTGGGAAGGCGATGGCGATTTCCAGTCGCACGGCCGCACCGGTACCCTGGCCGTCACGCATCAGCGCACCCGTGGGCCCGTCCTGTCCGCCTTCTTCGAGTCTGCGAAGAATGCGGGCTTCCGCTATATCGAGGACCCGGCGGCGGGCGATATCGACGGCGTCTTCCACACCCTGACCAATCAGGAGGACGGCCGCCGCTGCAGTCCGGCACGTGCCTTCCTGGAGCCGGTCCGCAAGCGTCCGAACCTCCGGGTGATGACGCATGTGCTGGTCGATCGCGTGCTGTTCGAGGGACGCGTGGCCACCGGCGTGGCGGCGCGGGCCCGCGATGGCCGGCCGCTGATCGTCAAGGCGCGCCGCGAGGTGATCGTCAGCGGCGGGGCCACCCAGTCGCCGGCCATATTGATGCGGTCCGGCATCGGCCCGGCCGCCCATCTGCGCGAACATGGCATCAAGGTCGTCGCCGATCGCGCCGGGGTCGGCCAGAACCTGATGGAGCATCCCGGCATCGGCCTGCGCTGGCTGATCGACCTGCCTTCGTTCAATTCGCAGCTGCGCTCGCGCTGGCGGCAGGGCCTGGCCTTCCTGCGCTATCTGGCGAAGCGGGACGGCCTCATGGCGCTGTCGATGACCCAGGCGATCGCCGGGGCTAAGACCCAGCCCGATCTCGCCGAGCCCGATATCCTGCTGTTCTTCTCCAGCTGGGTCTTCGATCCGACCAAGCCGCCGCTGCGCCCCGGCAAGGCGGCGGTATTCCCCCTGCTCAAGGACCCGGCGGCGGGAATGCACAGCTTCGTCAACCGGCCCCACAGCCGGGGTGAAATCCGCCTGCGGAGCGCCGCTCCCCAGGATTCTCCGGTCATTCATCCCAACCTGCTCGGCGACGAACGCGACGTCGAGACGCTGGTGCGCGCCGGCAAGGCGATCGAGCGGATCTTCGCCGCGCCGGGCCTGGCCGAACATGTCGTCGGCCGTTTGAGCCCGGTGCTCGGTAGCGACGACGAGTGGCGCGATTTCGTCCGTTCGACCGCCGGCATCGGCTGGCATGCCAGCGGCACCTGCCGGATGGGCGGCGATGCGGATTCGGTGCTCGATCCCCGCCTCAGGGTGCGCGGCGTCGACCGGCTGCGCGTCGTGGACGCGTCGGTGATGCCCACGCTCACCAGTGCTAATACAAATGCTCCAACGATGATGATCGGCGAACGCGCCTCGGCGATGATCCTCGAGGATGCGCACGCCTGATCGTCACCGGGCCGTAAGGAAATGGCAGGAAATATAATGGCTTCTGTGGCCATCATTCCCCGCCCGTGCTGCGTTGACGATCTAAAATAATTGTTTTAGTATCGCGCAAACTGGAGAGTCGTGATGTCACAGCAATCTTCGCCCGACCTGGTGATCCGCAACGGACTGGTGGCCGATGGTCTCGGTTCGCCGCTCCGACGCGCCGATATCGCCATCAGCGACGGCCGCATCGTCGAGGTGGGCGAGGTCAGGGCGCAGGGCGCCGAGGAGATCGACGCCGAGGGTGCCCTGGTGACGCCGGGCTTTGTCGACGTCCACACCCATTATGACGGCCAGGCCGTCTGGTCGCAGCGTTTCTCCCCCTCCTCGGCCCATGGCGTAACGACGGTGGTGATGGGCAATTGCGGCGTCGGCTTCGCGCCCTGCCGTCCCGAGGACCATGAGGTGCTGGTCAGCGTCATGGAGGGCGTGGAGGACGTGCCCGAGGTCGTCATGACCAAGGGGCTCGACTGGAGCTGGGAGACCTTCCCGCAGTTCCTCGACACGCTGGAGCAGCGTCCGCACGATATCGATTTTGGCGTCTACCTGCCGCACTCACCGCTGCGCGTCTATGTGATGGGCGATCGCGGCGTCCGCCGGGAGGAGGCTCAGCCGGCCGATCTGGAGCGGATGCGCGACATCACGCGGGAGGCGATGCGCGCCGGCGCGCTCGGCTTCGCCACGTCCAGCGTGCCGGCGCACCGCACCGGCAAGGGCGAGTTCATCCCCTCCTTCCAGAGCGCCGAGAGCGAATATCTGGCGATCGCCGAGGCGATGACCGACACCGGGCGGGGCGTGTTCCAGATGGTGCTCGACCAGCGCCACCCCGCCGACGCGGATCGCTTCGTGCCGATGCTGGAGCGGCTCAGCGAGAAGACCGGTCGGATTGTCACCTTCTCGATGACCCAGATGATGGACGGCCCGCCGAAGGCCTATCGCGACGTGCTGAAGGCGGTGAGTGAGGCCAACCGCAAGCCGGGCGTGGAGATCCGCCCGCAGGTGTTCCCGCGCCCGATGGGCATGTTGCTCGGCATCGATCTGACCCTGAACCCGTTCAGCCTGTGCCCCAGCTACGAGCCGCTGCTGGCGCTGTCGGTGCCCGAGCGGGTCGCCGCGCTGCGCGATCCCGCCTTGCGCGCCCGGCTGCTGGTGGAGCAGCCCGCGGACCCGAAGAATCCGCTGTTCGTCATCGCCCGGGACTGGAAGCGGCTCTATCCGTTCCGCACCCCGGCCGACTATGAGCCGCCCAGGAGCAGCAGCATCGCAGCCCTCGCCGAACAGACCGGCGTGTCGCCGGAAAACATCGCCTATGATCTGCTGCTGGAGAATGACGGCGCGGGAATGATCCTCGCCGCCATCACCAACTATGCCGAAGCGACGCTGGACGCGGTGTTCGAGATGATCACCCATGAGGACACCGTCGTCGCCCTCGGCGACGGTGGGGCCCATTATGGGCTGATCTGCGACGCCAGCTTCCCCACCTTCATGCTCACCCACTGGGCGCGCGACCGCGACAGCCAGAAGATCGAGCTGAGCGACGCCGTCGAGGCGCTGACCTCGCGCCCCGCCCGTCTGGTCGGGCTGGACGATCGCGGCGTGATCGCGCCCGGCTACAAGGCGGATATCAACATCATCGATCTCGACCGGCTGGAACTGAAGATGCCGCATATCGAACGCGATCTGCCGGGTGGCGGGCGCCGCCTGAACCAGGGCGCGATCGGCTACCGGGCGACGCTGGTGTCGGGCAAGGTCATCCAGCGTGATGGCGTGCCGACCAGCGAACTGCCCGGCCGGCTGATCCGCGGGCCGCAGCCGCTCGCGGCCTGAACGGCACGAGGCACCATGGCGGCGCGGCTTATCCGGCCTGCGCCATGCAGGATATATGCGATGGATGAAGCGCTGAGCGACTTGCTCGACGAGCACCGGATCCGGCGCTTGATCCTGATCTGGCTGGACGGGATCGACACTCGCGATCCGGCGAAGATCCGCGCCGCCTGGGCCGAAGAGATGGAGACCGAGTTCATCGGCTTTCCGGACATGGGCGGTGGGCCGATCGCGCCCGGCCGTCACCGCACCGCCGATCGCGCCGAAGGGCTGATCCGCATGATTGGCCAGTTCAGCATGACCCAGCATGTCAGCACCAACCATCTGGTGACGATCGAGGGCGATCGGGCGACCTGCAGCGCCTATGTGCTGGCGACGCATCATATGGAGGTCGCCGGGCGCGAGCCTTGGTCGGTGATCGGTGCCCGCTATGATATCGAGGCGGCCCGGCTTGCCGTCGGCTGGCGGCTGACCCGGCTCAAATGGACCCGGCTCTGGACATCGGGCAACGACGCGCTGTGGGCGGAGGCCGGCAGGCGCATGGCCGCCGAGGCCGCCGCGCCGGCCTTGGTGGCGCGATGAGCGGCGGCACCGCCCCGATGCGCTATGCGCTGCTCGGCGACACCGGCCTGTTCGTGTCGCGCCTGTCGCTCGGCGCGCTGACCTTCGGCGCGCAGGATGGCGACGGGCTCTACCAGATGATCGGAAATCTCGATCAGCCGACGGTGAATCGGCTGGTCGGCCATGCGCTGGAGCGGGGCGTCAATCTGATCGACACCGCCAATGTCTACGCCGATGGCCGGTCGGAGGTCGCGGTCGGCCAGGCGCTGAAAGATCTGGGGGTCCGCCGCTCGGACGTGATCGTCGCCACCAAATTTTTCAGCCGCACTGGACCCGGGCCCAATGATATCGGGGCCAGCCGCGCGCATATCATGGCGTCGGTGGAGGCCAGCCTGAAGCGGCTCGGCACCGATCATGTCGATCTCTATCAGATGCATGGGCAGGACCCTATCACCCCGGAGGAGGAGACGCTCCGCGCGCTCGACGATCTCGTCGCGCAAGGCAAGGTCCGCTATGTCGGCTGTTCCAACTGGCAGGCCTGGAAGCTGATGAAGGCGCTGGCCCTGTCGGATCGGCGCGGGCTCACCCGTTTCCAGTCACTCCAGGCCTATTACTCGATCGCGGGGCGCGATCTGGAGCGGGAGATCGCGCCGCTGCTGCAGGATCAGCGGGTCGGGCTGATGGTCTGGGGCGCTCTCGCCTGGGGCCTGCTCTCGGGCAAGTACCGGCGCGATGGAGAAGGTGGCGGCGCGGGAGAGGGCCGTCGTGCCCAGCTCGACTATCCGCCGGTCGATCGCGAGCGCGCCTGGGCCTGCGTCGATGCGATGCGGGAGATCGGCGACGCCCATGGCGTATCGGTGGCGCGGGTCGCGATCGCCTGGCTGCTGAGCAGGCCCTGTGTCAGCACCATCGTCATCGGCGCGCGCAACCTCGATCAGCTCGACGACAATCTGGCGGCGCTGGAGCTGGAGCTGGGCCCGGAGGAACTGGCCCGGCTCGATGCGGTCAGCGCGCTGCCGCCCGAATATCCCGGCTGGGCGGTCGAACTGATGAACAAGACCCGCCTGCCCCAGCCGGGGCAGGGCCCCGGCGGCTTGGGCGATCGGCTGCGGCAGTCCGCCGCCGAGAATGGCTGAGGCCGCCATGCCGCCATCATCTTACATCCCATTTTTCGAACTGGAGGCTTCATGCTGGATTTGCTGATCAAGGGCGGGACGCTGATCGACGGCACCGGCGCGCCCGCGCGCGT
Source organism: Rhizorhabdus dicambivorans (assembly GCF_002355275.1). NCBI lineage: Bacteria > Pseudomonadati > Pseudomonadota > Alphaproteobacteria > Sphingomonadales > Rhizorhabdaceae > Rhizorhabdus > Rhizorhabdus dicambivorans. The sequence goes on from NZ_CP023449.1 coordinate 834,984, forward strand.
CGCCGATGTCGGCATCCGGGGTGACGAGATCGTCGAGATCGGCACGATCGACGCGCCCGCCCGCCGGGTGATCGATGCGCGCGGTCTGTTGGTGACGCCGGGCTGGGTGGACATCCACACCCATTATGACGGCCAGGTCACCTGGGATTCGCAGCTCGCCCCGTCCTTCTGGCATGGCGTCACGACGATCGTGATGGGCAATTGCGGCGTCGGCTTCGCGCCCGTCCACAAGGACAAGCGCGAATGGCTGATCGGGGTGATGGAGGGGGTGGAGGACATCCCCGGCGCCGCCCTGTCCGAAGGCATACAGTGGGAGTGGGAGAGCTTCCCCGAATATCTCGATGCGCTCGACCGCCGGCCCTACGCGCTCAACATCGCCGCGCAGATTCCGCACGCGGCACTGCGTGCCTATGTGATGGGTGAGCGCGGCGCCGAGAATGAGGAAGCGACCGGCGAGGAGATCGCCCGCATGGCGGAAGCCGTGCGTGAGGGGATGGAGGCCGGCGCCTTCGGTTTCTCGACCACCCGTTCGATCATGCACCGCGCGATCGACGGTGCCCGCGTGCCGGGCGCGACGGCGGGGCTGCCCGAGCTGGAGGCGATCGCCCGCGCGGTCGGCGACAGCGGGCGCGGCATCTTCGAAGTGGCGCCCAACGGCCTCAGCGGTGACGATCTGCTCGCCCCGCAGCAGGAAATCGCCTGGATGAAGGATATCTCGCAGCGGATCGGCATCCCGGTGACCTTCCTCTGCCTGCAGGTGTCCAGCGCGCCCGATCTGTGGCGGGATCTGCTCGCCGAATGCCGTTCGGCGCGTGCCGACGGCGCCGATGTAACGCCCCAGGTCTATTCGCGGGCTGTCGGCGCGATCCTGACCCTGGAGAACAAGATCAACCCCTTCTTCGAGTCGCCGACGATGCGCAGCCTCGATCATCTGCCCTTCGCGGAGCGGGTCGCGCGCCTGAAGGCCGATCCGGACCTGCGCGCGAAGATCGTGGAGGAGGGCGCGCAGGGCCAGACCCGCAAGGGCGATCATTACAAGAAGCTGTTCGGCGACGCCTGGAAGGACATGTACCCCGTCACCACGCCGATCGACTATGAGCCCGATCCCGCCAACTCGATTTCCGCCATTGCGCAGCGCGAAGGCCGCGATCCGCGTGCCGTGGCGCTCGATGCGCTGCTGGAGGATGGCGGCCGGGGCGCGATCCTCCACCAGATGGCCGGCTACAATTACGGCGATCTCGAAGCCCAGCGCGAGATGCTCAGCGATCCGGACACGGTGCTGGGCGGCGGCGACGGCGGAGCCCATGTGGCGGTGATCTGCGACGCGGGCGTGCCCACCTTCATGCTCACCCATTGGGCGCGCGACCGGACGCGTGGAGCCCGGCTGCCGCTGGAGACGGTCGTGAAGAAGCAGACCTCGGACACGGCGCGCACCTACGGCCTCACCGGCCGGGGACAGGTCAGCGTCGGCTACAAGGCCGACATCAATGTGATCGACTTCGACAGGCTCGGCTTCCTCCAGCCGCATCTGACCAGCGACCTGCCGACCGGCGCGCCGCGCCTGATGCAGAAGACCACGGGCTATGTCGCCACCATCGTCAACGGTGTGGTGATCCAGGAGAATGGCGAGGACAGCGGCGCCCGGCCGGGCGGCCTGCTGCGCAGCGCTCCGGTCCGCCGGCAAGCCCCGGTCGCCGCCTGAGCGCCATGGGGCAGGGGCGGTGCTGAGCTGGAAGGGGAGCGGCGGCCAGGGCGCGCTGCAGGGGTTGCGGATCATCGAGATCGCCTCGATCGGTCCGGGGCCGTTCTGCGCGATGATGCTGGCCGATCATGGCGCGGAAGTGATCCGCATCGAACGGCCCGGCGATCCGTTCGGCACGGCGGCGCCGCTCGGCGACCGGGATGTGCTGCTGCGGTCGCGCGCCGCCCATGTCCTCGATCTGAAGGACCCCGCCGTGATCGCCGCGGTGCGGGCGCTGGCCCGGGACGCCGACGGGCTGATAGAGGGCTTCCGCCCCGGCGTGATGGAAAGGCTGGGCCTCGGTCCGGCCCTGCTGCTCGCGGACAATCCCCGGCTCGTCTATGGCCGGATGACGGGCTGGGGCCAGGCCGGACCGCTGGCGCCGCGGGCCGGGCACGACATCAACTATATCGCCCGGGCCGGCAATCTTCACGGCTATGGTCGGGCCGGCGGCAAGCCGACGCCGCCGATCAATGCGGTGGGCGATTTCGGCGGCGGCGGCATGATGCTCGCCTTCGGGATGCTGGCGGGCGTCATGGCCGCGCGGCGCACTGGCCAGGGCCAGGTGATCGACTGCGCGATGGTGGACGGCGCCGGGCTGATCGGCGCGATGACCTGGTCCTTTCTGGCACAGGGCCAATGGGCCGACGAGCGCGGCGTCAACCTGCTCGATAGCGGCGCCCCCTTCTACGACAGCTATGAGACCGCCGATGGCCGCCATGTCGCAATCGGCGCGCTGGAGCCGCAATTCTATGCGCTGCTGCTCGATCGGCTCGGCCTGACCGACGATCCGCTGTTCGCCCGGCAGCACGATCGCGCTACGTGGCCGGCGATGCGCGCGCGGCTGGAGGAGCTGTTCCGCAGCCGCAGCCGGGATGACTGGACCGCCATCTTCGAGGATTGCGACGCCTGCTTCGCGCCCGTCCTGTCGCTCGCGGAGGCGCCGCTCGATCCGCACAGTCAGGTCAGAGCGGCTTTCATCGACGTCGGCGGCCATGTTCAGCCAGCCCCGGCGCCGCGCTTCAGCGCCACCCCGGCCTCGCCGCCAAGTGCCGGCTGGCTCGATCAATAGTCGTATGATATAAACATATTAATTCTGGGAGACCCTGCCGTGACCGAGCTAGTACATCGTCAGCCCGAGATCGATTTCACCGGTGTACCCGCCCGCTGGACGCGGAATATCGAATTCGCCTCGCTGTTCACGGCCGGATCGGCGGGCGCGCCCGCGGTGGAGCCCTATCTGAACCAGGTCATGGCGCAGGCCAAGCCGATGCTGAAGGACCGGGACCGGCATCTGGCTAAGGAGATCGACCTGTTCATCAAGCAGGAGACGACCCACTACAAGGTCCACAACGCCTATAATGCCGAGCTCCGCAAGACCTACCCCTTCCTCAAGTCGGCGGAGGAAGCCAAGCGGGCCGATTACCGCGCATTTCTGGCCGGAAAATCGCACAAGTTCAACTGCGCCTATGCCGCCGCCTTCGAGACGCTGGCGCTCAGCATGGCACTGTTCCTGTTCGAAAAGGCCGACGACCTGATCGCCGATGCCGATCCGCGCACCATCGCGATGTGGCGCTGGCATCTCGGCGAGGAATATGAGCATCGCTCGGTGTGCCACGACGTCTATTGCGCCATCTATGGCGACTGGTGGTTCCGCGCGAAGATGGTGATCTTCACCTACAAACACCTCGCCGCGCACAACAAGCGCATCATGGGCGCCCTGCTGGAGCAGGAGCGGTCGGGCATGAGCCCGGCCGAGATCGAGGAATCGATGGCGCGCCAGCGGCAGTTCATGAAGCGCTTCCGCAACTTCCATCTGCCCCGGATCATCCGGCTGCTGATGCCGGGTTACAATCCCGGCAAGGCGAAGGCGCCGCGCGGGCTGCAGGCGGCGCTCGACGCCTACGCGCCGGGCTGAGCCGGCGGCGGCCTCAGCCCTCCGGGTTGCCGTCCACCACCGGCGCGGTGAGCATGCCCACGGCGGTATCGATCAGGTTGCCGAAGTCGGCGCTCGCCGGCAGCTGGACCGAGCGCGGCTGCGCGTTCGACGCCCGGCTCGCCTCGTAGAGCGCGAACACCGACGACAGATAGCGGGTCAGCAGCAGCAGCCTTTGCCGCAGGATCGGCCGCGGCATGTCGTTCATCAGGTCGGCGATCCGGCCAAGGATCTGGTCATAGGCGTTGAGCTTGTGCTCCTTGAGGATCTCGCGGACCAGATGATAGCGGTGATGGGTGATCGCTTCGGACAGGCGGGCCGTGGTCGGTTCCTCCTCGATGTCGCTGGTATCCGACGAAATCACCAGGATCCGCACATAGTCGCGGATGTCGCGCACGCCGCCCCGCTGGTCGAGCTCGGCCAGCCGCGCGCTCCAGCGGTCATCCATCAGCCGGAACACGTCGACCGTCAGCTCGCGGATCAATTCGTCCTTCGATCGGAAATAATAGTTGAGCGAGGCGCCGTTCTTCTCTCCGGCGACCGTCAATATATCACGGACGGTGGTGCCTTCGATCCCGCGCTCGGCGAACAGGCTTCGCGCCGCCGCCTTCAGTCTGTCCCGCGTCGAAGGGGCCCCCGGGTTCGTCCCCGCTCTTCTTCTCTGGCTGGCAAGCTGCATGGAGGGGTCGACGCGCCTTTCCTGATATGTCGCGGATAATGGATGGCAGCCATATTAGCAGGCCTTTTTGAAACGTCTATCTTCATCAATTGGGAATTCGCCTTCGCATTCCTTCCCGCCAGGCCTGGAGCAGGTAGCGGGGCGCCGGGCCGCCTGAAGGCTTCTGGAAGGAAAACACGGTTGAGGGCAAACAAATGTTTTACATCCTTGCCTGTCTATGTATCATGGCGGCCAAGGCATGGCCGGAGCCCCGTATGAGGCTCGACGGCGGCGGAGATCGACGGGAGAATCGCAATGATCGATTTTGAGCTTACCAATGGCGACAAGGAGGTGGTCTCGCTCGCCCGGCGGCAGGCGGTCGGCTACCAGAAGCGCGCCAAGAGCATCGACCGGACGATGGAATTCGACCGGCCCGATTTCGCCGCCCAGTTCGCTTTCGAGGGCGAGGACGACATCGTCCATGTCCGCGATTTCGCCCAGGCGCGCGCCGACGATCTCAGCAGCCTCACGCTCATCGAGCCGCTGATCTATCTGGAGGAGAGTTACGGCTTCAAGCCACTCTACTGGCAGGGTCAGAATGCTGATGCGATGAACGTGTCGCTGTCGGGCAAGTTGATCGAGAAGGTCGGCACGCCAGAGCAGGTCGCGGCGTTCAGTGATCTCTATCTCGCCTGGGGCATGTCCGAGCCCAATGGCGGCTCCGATCCCAAGTCGCTGCGCACCGTGGCGCAATATGACGCCGCCACCGACGAATGGGTGATCAATGGCGAGAAGATATTCTCGTCCAACGCCACCCATGCCGACGGCATCCTGGTGATGTGCCGCGCGATCGGCCCGAAGGGGGACGAGGGGATCAGCCTGTTCGTCGTGACGAAGGACATGCCGGGCTATGGCGTCGGTCCCCAGATGGACAAGCTGGGCCTGCGGAACTGGGATACCGTCGCCACCTTCTTCATGGACGTGCGGGTGCCCGCGCTGAACCGGCTGGAAGGCAATCTCAAGGACGCCCTCTCGATCTTCAACGGCACCCGCGCGCTGATCGCGGGCCAGGCGCTAGGCTATGCCCGCGTCGCGCTCGATCTGGTGCGGGAGCGTTTCGCGGAAGGCGGCCGGACGCTGAACTATGCGGGCTCGCTGTCGACGCGCTCGGCGCTGGAGGATCGCATCCTGCGGATGGAGGCGCTGTGGGACGCGACCTATCTCACCATGCTCCATGCCAAATGGCATGAGCAGGCGCACGGCGCCGACAAATTCTACCCGTCGCTCGCCAAGTGCAAGGCGGGTCTGATGGTCCGCAAGCTCGTCAACGAGTGCATGGAGATATTGGGCCCCGGCAGCACCTCGGAAAGCCTGCCGGTCGAGCAGGCGCTGCGCGACGCGCGGATTCTCGACATCTACGAAGGGCCGAACGAGACCCAGCGCCTGCTGATGGCGCGGACCCTGCTCAACTATTCGGCCAAGGACCTCAACTGATCCGACGGGCGGCCGGGCCCGCCCGGCCGCCTTCGCCTCCGTCCGCGCGGCCGTTCAGACGGCGCGGGCGCGGCCTTCCCAATAGGGCGCCCGCAGCGCCACCTTGTCGACCTTGCCCACCGCGTTGCGCGGGATGTTGCCCCGCAATTCGATCCGCTTGGGCGCCTTGATGCTGCCGACCTTGTCCTTGCACCAGGCGATCAGCGCGGCGGGGTCGGGCGCATGGCCGGGCCGAGGCTGGACGATCGCCAGCACCGCCTCGCCCCACAGCTCGTCCGGCACCCCGATCACCGCGCATTCCTCCACATCGGGATGGGCCCACAGCGCCTGTTCGATATCGGCCGGATAGACGTTGTAGCCGCCGGTGATGATGATGTCGCGGGCGCGCCCGACGATGTGGACATAGCCATCGGCATCCTTGAAGCCGAGATCGCCGGTCATGTGCCAGCCGTTGCGCGAAACCTCGGCGGTCGCCTCGGGATTTTCGTAATAGCCGGCCATCACCAGCCCGCCGCGCACCGCCAGTTCGCCGCGCTCGCCGGGCGGCAGCACCGTGTCGTCTTCGCCCAGCGCCTCGACCCGCATGAACATCGTCTCGCGGCCGCAGCTCGCCAGCCGGCTCGCCAGTGCCTCGTCGTCGACGACATGGTCTTCGGGCGGCAGGCAGGTGCAGAAGCTCGGCGCCTCCATCTGGCCCCAGAACTGCGCCATCACCGGCCCGAAGATCGCGATGCATCGCCGCAGCTTGTCGAGCGACATCGGCGCGGCGGTGTACATGAAGGCCCGCAGCGAAGAACAGTCGCGCTCGCCGATGCCGGGCTCCTCCAGCAGCTTGTAGATGGCGGTCGGCGGCAGATAGAGGTGGGTCAGCCGTTCGCGCTCGATCGCCTCCAGGATCGCGGCGGCGTCGAAGCCGTCATGCAGGAATATGGTCGCCCCCTTGGCCATCAGCATCAGCCCGAAGGCGCCAGCGGCATGGGTGATCGGCGGCGCGGCCAGATAGCGCGCATCGCCGTCGACCGGCAGCGCGCTGTGGAAGCAGGCGGCCATCGTCGTCCAGTTGAGCCGTTTGTGCATCACCCGCTTGGGCCGGCCGGTCGATCCGCCGGTCGGATAGATGGCAACGATGTCGTCGGGATCGCCGGGGCGATCGGGGAGCGCGTGGCCCTCGCCCCGCGCCAGCACGGCATCGATAGGGGTGCCGACGCCCGCATCGCCGTCGATGCAGATCGCTTCGGTGAGGGAGGGGCAGTCGCGGATCAGTGCATCGACGCCGCCGGCCAGCCTGCGGCTGAACAGCAGGATGGAGACACCGAGTTCGTCGATCGCGGCCCGATGCTCGTTCAGCGGAAAGCTGGCATTGAGCGGAACGAAGATCGCGTCGGCTTCATATATGCCGAGCAGCGCGCAGACCCCGGCCGCACTGTTGGGGGTCAGCAGCGCGATCTTGGTGCCAGCCGGCGAGGTGCCGGGGCACAGGCCGGCGGCGATCCGTCGGGCTCGCACGGCGGCGGCGGCATAGCTCAGCCTCTCGGCCCCGTCGTCCAGAAACGGCCTGTCCGGCCAAAGGCCCGCCGCATGGCGGAAAAGCGCCTTAACTCCCATTATCCACCCTTTCGAACTTTTGTATCATACGATTAAATCAAAGCTTGGCAATAAGGGGGCGCGGGTCTATTCGGGGATGGTCGCCGTGCCGGTGGCTGCCGTATTTCGCGCGCCACCATCGGGTGCAGGGCTGGAGAGGTCATGGATTTGCCGATCGGTTCTATCGACCATGTCGCCTATCCCGTCCGGGACCTTCCCGGGATGGTCGATTTCCTGGCGCGGGTGCTGGGCGCGCGGGTGGGTCGCGAACCCTATCGCGTGGATGGGGAGATCGCCGTCCAGCAGATCGCGGTGGGCGATGCGCTGCTCAGCCTTCACCGGCACGGTAACGGAATCGGCCTTGCCGCGCCGGCGGCGGCGCCCGGCTGTCTCGATATCTGCTTCCGCTGGAACGCGCCGATCGCGCAGGCGGTGGCGCATCTCCAGGCAGTGGGCGTCGAACTGGTCGAGGGGCCGGTGCCCCGCCGGTCGTCGGCGGGGGAAGCCGCCCAGTCGGTCTATTTCCGTGATCCGGAAGGCAATCTTTTCGAACTGATGTCGACGCTGGCGCGATCGGGCGATTGAATCGCGGCATGGCCGCAGAAGGTGTGAGTAGCATGGGACAAGATGGAACCGTGGCGGTGCTGCCGTCTTCGTCACGGCTGGTGTCGGCCGCCCCGCCGGCGGAATCGACCGCGCGTTACGGCTGGTACGTGCTGGGCATCCTGACCTTCGTGAACCTCATCTCGGCCACCGATCGCTTTCTGATGGGCGTGATCATGGTGCCGCTGAAGACCGATCTGCAGCTCAGCGACACCAGCCTCGGGCTGCTGCAGGGCCTGGCCTTCGCGCTGCTCTATTGTTTGGCCGGCATCCCGTTGGGGCGGATCGCCGACACCTATTCGCGCCGCCTGCTGCTGGCGGCTGGCTGTCTGGGCTGGACGGTCGCGACCGGGGCGTGCGCCTTCGCGGATTCCTTCGAATCACTGTTCGCGGCGCGGCTGATCGTCGGCCTTGGCGAGGCGTCGCTGATGCCCGCCGCGATCTCGCTGATCGGCGCCTATATCGCGCGGGACCGGCTGGGCACCGCCACCAGCATCTTCATGATGGGCGCCACCGGGGGAAAGGCGGTGGCCTTCATCGGCGGTGGCGCGCTGTTGTCCTTCCTGACCATCCAGGGCGGGATGACGCTGCTCGGCCATGAATTCCGTCCGTGGCAGGCGCTGTTCCTCGCCGCTGCGCTGCCCGGCATCCCGGCCGCGCTGATCCTGCTCACCGTCCGCGAACCCGCCCGGCCGGGCAAGCCGATGGCCGCCGCCAAGGCGATGCGGGAATTGTGGGGCCATATCCGGCGCCACCGCGCCGCGGTGTTCGGCTTCTTCGTGGCGGGCACCTGCACCATCCTCAACGCCCATCTGTTCGCGGCCTGGGCGCCCAGCTTCTTCGTGCGGCGCTATGGCCTGGGCGTGGGCGAGGCGGCGATGATCGTCGGCGTGGTCGTCGTCGCGATTGGCCCGGTCGGCGGCATCACCGCCGGCGTGATCGCCGACAGGCTGCTGCGGCGCGGGGTCGAGACGGCGCCGCTGCGCGTCATGCTGGGGGCGTTCCTGCTCGCCATTCCGGGAGCGATACTGATGGTGGCCGCCGACAGCCTCTGGCTCGCCATGATGGGCTATGCGATCGCCCAGATCATGGTGCTGGCCGGCGGCCCGCAATCCTATTCGGGCATACAGATGCTCACGCCGCTGCGGCATCGCGGCATCATGTCGGCGACCTATCTGGCGGTCACCACGCTGGCCGCGATGGGCGTCGGCCCGGCCAGCATCGGTCTGTTCAGCGACAATGTCTGGACCGATCCGGCGACAGGGCTCGGCTATTCGATCATGACGGTGCTCGTCATCTTCACTCTGATCGGTCTGGGCGGGCTCGTCATGGCCACCAGCCGTTTCGCCGGCACGGCCCGCGCGGCCCACGACGTGAACAATGCCGAAGCGGCGGGGGCATAGGTGGCGGGCGACATGGACCTGGCCACGCTTCTCGCGGAGCGCGACATATCGGGGCTCGTCACCCGCTATGCAAAGGCGCTCGACGATGCGGACTGGAAAGCCTTCCATGGCCTCTTCGCCGAGCAGGTGGCGATCGACACCTCCGGCCTGCGCGGCGTGCCGCCCTCGGTGATGGATCGCGACGCCTGGGTCGCACGCGTCCGGGGGACGGTCGAGCAGTTCGAACGGGTGCTGCACTACAGCACCAACCATGTCGTCGAGATCGACGGAGATCGGGGCGCCTGCCACTCCCACGCCCAGAATGTGCACGATTACCTGTTGGACGGGGAGACGCGCCACTTCGTCGTCCACGGCCGCTACACGCATGAGGTGCGGCGCACGCCCCAGGGGTGGCGGATCAGCGCCGTGCGGCTCGCCTTCGTGATGCGTGAGGGGGAGCCGCCGCCCGCGCCCCACGCCTGAACAACGCTCTACAAGGTCAGCGCAGGGTCACCTTCGCGGCCATCGCCAGCCCGCGCGGGCCGATCGCCTGGAGGCGCGTCTCGCCATCGCCATGCGCCGCGACAAGGTCAATCGCGTCGCCCTCGATCAATGGGGACATCGCCCGGAATTCGAAGCCGCCAATGCGATCGGGGCCATGCTCCCGCAGATGATGGTCCATCAGCAGCGTCGCCAGCAGCGGCCCCTGCACGACGAGGCCCGGATAGCCCTCCTCGCGCACCGTATAATCGCGGTCATAATGGATGCGGTGGGCGTTGAAGGTCAGCGCCGAATAGCGGAACAGCAGCACGCTGTCGGGGGCGATCCGGCGGACGGCGGCGTCGGCGGCGATGTCCGCCTCCTCGCCCCGCGGCAGCGGCGCGCCGGGGGTGGGGGCGTCGCGATAGACGATGTCCTGCTCCTCGACGATCGCGGGGCCGCCGTCTCCGGCGGCGATGCTGTGCTCGACGGTGACGAACACCATCGCCCCCGAACGGCCCTGCTTGTGGACCGCCGAACGGATCGTCGAGGTCCGCGTCATCGCCGCGCCGAGCGGGATGTCGTTCAGGAAGCGCACCCGGCTGCCCGCCCACATCCGGCGCGGCAGATCGACATTGGGCAGGAAGCTCGTGTCGCTGCGCGCCGGATGCCCGTCCGCGCCCAGCGCCGATTGCGGTGCGTCGGGCCGGAAGCACAGCCAATGGCCGAGCGGGGGCAGCATCCCCGCCTTCCAGGGCTGGCCGCCATGGTCCAGCGTCGCCGCCAGCAGGCGGATGCGTTCGGCATCGGCGGTGTCCCGCGCCGTCTCGGTTCGCCCGACATAGGCATCAAGCTCGATCATCGCCGGTCCTGTCTCCGATCAGAAGCTCTTGGGCAGCCCCAGCGCGTGGGTCGCGACATGGCTGAGGATCAGGTTGGTGCTGATCGGTGCCACCTGATAGAGCCGGGTCTCGCGGAATTTGCGCTCGATGTCATATTCCTCTGCGAAGCCGAAGCCGCCATGGGTCTGGATGCACATGTCGGCGGCATACCAGCTCGCTTCGGACGCGAGCATCTTGGCCATGTTCGCCTCGGTGCCGCCATTCTGGCCCTCGTCGAACATGCGTGCCGCCTTGTCGACCATCTCGGCGGCGGCCGAGAGCTGGACATAGGCGCGCGCGATCGGGAACTGGATGCCCTGATTCTCGCCGATCGCCCGGCCGAACACGCTGCGGTCGGTGGCATAGGCGGTGGCGCGGTCGATGAAGAAGCGGCCGTCACCGATGCACTCGGACGCGATCAGGATGCGTTCGGCGTTCATTCCCGACAGGATATATTTGAAGCCCTTGCCTTCCTCGCCGATCAGATTCTCGGCCGGCACCTCCAGATCGTCGAAGAACAGTTCGGTGGTGGCATGGTTCAGCATGGTGCGGATCGGTCGGATCGTCAGCCCCCTGCCCAGCGCCTCGCGCATGTCGACCAGCAGCACGCTCATCCCGCCGGAGGGCTTGGCGCATTCCTCGCGCGGGGTGGTGCGCACCAGCAGCACCATCAGGTCGCTATGCTCGGCGCGGCTGATCCAGATCTTCTGGCCGTTGACGACATATTTGTCGCCTTCCTTCCTCGCAAAGGTGCGGATGCGGGTGGTGTCGGTGCCGGCGGTCGGCTCGGTCACGCCGAACGCCTGCAGCCGAAGCTCGCCGCTCGCCACCTTGGGCAGATAGCGCTGCTTCTGCTCGGCCGATCCATGCTTCAGCACCGTGCCCATCGTGTACATCTGGGCGTGGCAGGCGCCGCCGTTGCAGCCCGAACGGTGGACTTCCTCCAGCACCGCGGTCGCCGCCTGCAGCCCCAGGCCCGACCCGCCATATTCCTCGGGGATCAGCACGGACAGGAAGCCAGCCTCGGTCAGCGCACGGACGAACTCGGTCGGATAGGCGCGCTCGCGATCCAGCTTCTGCCAATATTCGCCGGGAAAGTCGGCGCACAGGCGACGCACCGCCTCGCGAATCTCCGGAAAGCTTTCCGTGTGGGTGCCGATCATCATGTTCTCCTTCGCGCTCGCGATGGGCGGGCCGATCGGCGCTGTCCAACACCGCTTCGTACTTTCAGATATGCCTGATCAGCATATCTGGAGAATATATCCATACTATGCGATGATCGGCGGATGGATCTCAGGCAGCTGCGCCACTTCCGCCAGATCGCCCTGCTCGGCAGCTTCTCGGCCGCCAGCGGGGCGTTGCGCATCGCCCAGCCGGCGCTCAGCCGGCAGATGCAGATGCTCGAGCGCGAACTGGGGGTGAAGCTGTTCCACCGCACCGGCCGGGGCGTGCTGCTGACGGCGGCGGGCAATGCGCTGCTCGCCGAATCCGCTGATCTCCTCGATCGCGCCGATCGGCTTGGCCGTACCATCCGCGTGTTCGGCGACCGGCTTGCGGGGGAGGCGACGATCGGCCTGTCGCCCACCATCGGGCGGATGCTGGTGCTGCCGCTGGCGATGCGGGTGCAGCAGGATTTTCCCGATCTTCGCCTCAGGATCGCGGAAGGGTTCAGCGGCACCCTGCTCGAATGGCTGCAGGGCGGCCGGCTCGATGCGGCCATCCTCTACCATGCGCCCTCCCATCGGGCGCTCCATTCCGAACTCGTCGCCTATGAACCGCTGTCGATCATCGGCGGCACCGGCGATCCGGCCTTTCCCCCGGGCGAGGAGGTGCCGCTGGCTGCGCTGGCGGGCCGGCCGCTGGTGCTCTCCACGCCGTCGCATGGGCTGCGGCAGATGGTGGACCGGCACGCCGCCGCGCTGGGCGTTTCGCTCGACATGCTGTTCGAGATTGATTCGCTGGACGCCACCATCGCGCTGGTCCGCCAGGGCATGGCGCTTACCATCCTGCCCGAATCGGGGGTCCGCGCCGAACTGGACGCGGGTGAGCTTCTCGCCTGGCGGATCGGCGCACCCAATTTCGAAAGGCCGCTCGTCATCGCCACCGCGCCCCAGCGGCCCGACGCGATCGGCGCGCGGGAGCTGGGGGCGTTGCTGCGCGGTTCGATCCTGTCGGCTTCGGCCGCCTGCGGCTGGCGGCTGATCGAGCGATGATCAGTTGGCGCGCGCGGCCTCGGCCTTGGCGCAGCCTTCCATATCGCGCGCGGGCAGGGTCGCCGCCGGGCGGCTGCCCGACGGATTCACCTTCGCCGCCGCGCAGGGCTGCGGGGCCAGCGGGCGGAACGCCTTGGCGTGGATCTTCCCCGGTGGAACCGCCAGCTCGCGGTGGGTCTCGGCCAGGCCGGCGGCCGACAGTGGCGCGGCGGCCAGCGCGATCAGGGGCAGGGCGGGAAATATCAGGCGCATCGCGGTCTCCTTGCGGTATGGTCGCCGGGAGCTATGGCGCACGCGTTGCTCCGGCATCGCGCGCCTGTAAGAAATCATGTCTGGCCCTCGCCGCGCGGCCAATCTGACGGGGCTATTGCCTGACCATTTCAAAATATTGCTGCACCCCCCGCCTCCGGTTTTTGCGCAGTGCAGCGGTTGACGCATGGGGTGCGCGTACATAGGTGCAAGCCCATGCTCAGGCGCAGGACCCCTTCGTGACCTCGAACAATATCTTGCTGGTCGAAGACGATCCGTCGCTGCGGGTGCTCACCGCGCGCGCATTGCAGGAGAACGGCTATGTCGTCCGTCCCGCCGCGACGGGCGCGGAAATGTGGATCGCCTTCAATGCCGAACCGATCGACCTGATCATCCTCGATATCATGCTCCCCGGCACCAGCGGCATCGAATTGTGCCGGCAGATCCGGCAGAAGAGCGACGTGCCGATCATCTTCATCAGCGCCAAGGGCAGCGAGACCGATCGCGTCATCGGGCTGGAGATCGGCGCCGACGATTATCTGGCCAAGCCGTTCGGCACGCGCGAACTGATGGCGCGGGTGCGCGCCGTGCTGCGCCGCGGCGGAATGGACCGCCAGGCCGACGCCGGCCGGCGCAGCGAAGCCTGCTTCGATGGCTGGCAGGTCAACTTTCCCAGGCGCGAGCTGAAATCGCCGAGCGGCGCGGTGGTCGATCTGACCGGCGCGGAGTTCGATCTGCTGTCAAGCTTCGTGCACAATGCCCAGCGGGTCATTGCGCGGGAACGGCTGATCGAGCTGTCGCGCACCCGGCTCGGTGATAGTTCGGATCGCAGCATCGACGTGCTGGTCAGTCGGCTGCGCCGCAAGCTCCAGGGTGCCGGCCGCGATGCGCCGATCACCACGGTGCGCGGGGTCGGCTATATGCTCAATGCCGAGGTGACGCGCGCTTGATCCATCTGGTGCGCCCGTCGCTCGGTCTGGTCGGGCGAATCCTTGCCATCCTCCTGCTGACCGTCACGGTCGAATTCTGCACCAGTACCCTGCTCTATGAACGGGCCAGCCAGTTCTCGCTGCGCGAGGACGAGGCGCACCGCCTTGCCGAGCATCTGGTTATCGTCCGCAAGCTGATCGCCGAGCGCCCGGTTCCGGAGCGGGCGATGATGGCCTCGCTGCTCACCACCGATCGCTATGACGTGGCCTGGGCGCCCTCGGCGCCTCCCACCGCCTCGATGGCGCCCCAACTGCGCGAGATGCGCGAGCAGGTTCTCGCCTGGGAACCTTCGCTGGCCGATTCGAACCTCCGCCTGCGGCTCAAGTCGCCCGGGCTCAACTCGGTCGTGGTCGGGGGGCTGACCCTGGCCGATGGCAGCTGGGTGCGCTTCGGCACCCGCGATGCGGTGGGCGGCTGGGATCTGGCGATCGGCCGCGTCCTGCTGGCGCTGGTGCCGGCGGTGGGTCTCTTGGTTATCGGCAGCCTGCTGATCCGCAGCACGCTGAAACCGGTGCGGATGCTGGCCCAGGCGGCCGAGCGCTATGGCTATGGCGATCGCGTGATCCTGCCGGAGATCGGCACGGGGGAGGTGCTGCGCGTGATCCGCGCCTTCAACGCGATGCAGGACCGCATCCACCGGCTGATCGCCGATCGCACCCAGGCGCTGGCGGCGGTGGGGCATGATCTGCGCACGCCGATCGCGAGGATGCGGCTGCGGATCGACATGATCGAGGACAGCGCCGCGCGGGATGCGATGCGCCGCGATGCGATCGAGATGGAAACGATGATCGCCTCGCTGCTTGCCTTCCTTGGCGGCGACGATGGTGATCAGCCGCTGGTCCGCTCCGATCTTGCGGTGCTGGCGGAAACGATCGTCGATGATGCGGCCGACCACGGCCATGCGGTCACCTATCAGGGCCCCGATCATCTGGAGGCCGATGTGCGGCCCCATGATCTTCGCCGCGCGCTCGACAATCTCGTCTCGAACGCGCTGCGTCATGCCAGCAACGTCACGGTCGCGGTCGAACCGGGTAATGATCGGGTGGTGCTGCGGGTCGAGGATGATGGGCCCGGCATCCCCGAAACCCGCCTTGAGGACGCGCGCCAGCCCTTTGTGCGCCTCGATACGGCGCGTGGCCGCAATACCGAGGGCCTCGGCCTCGGCCTCGCCATCGTCGATCGGATCGCTGCCGCGCATCGCGGCGAACTGCGCCTTTCCAACCGCCCCGAAGGCGGGCTCCGCGCCGAGATCGATATCCCGCTCGCCCGCGGCTGATCGCTTTTTTCCGGCCTTCGCGGCGGCTGGCCGCGCAGCAATAATTCCTTACATCCCCGCTGCGCTGCGGAAAAAGCGCCCGATTATCTCCCCGGCCATCACCGATGTTCGAAGGAGGTACGTTATGAACGAGCTGATCGGCCGCGTATTCAGCTTTCAGGATCACGTCTTCCCCAGCAACAGCGATCTTTACGGCAAGCTCGCCCGCGACGGGCAGAGCCCCAAGGCGTTGATGATCAGCTGTGCGGATTCGCGCGTGGTCCCCGAATATATCGTCCAGGCGGCGCCTGGCGACCTGTTCGTCTGCCGCAACGCCGGCAATATCGTCCCGCCCTTTTCGCAGGCGAACGGCGGCGTCACGTCGACGGTCGAATATGCCGTGGCGGTGCTTGGCGTGCGCGACATCATCGTCTGCGGTCATTCGGACTGCGGCGCGATGAAGGCACTGTGCAAGCCCGGCTCGCTCGATGGGCTGCCCAATGTCGCGGCTTGGCTGCGCCATAGCAGCGCGGCGCAGAAGGTAGCGGAGGAGGGCTATCCCAACGCTCCCGAATCGGAGCGGGTGAAGATCATCTCGCTCGAGAATGTCGTCGCCCAGATCGCGCACCTCCGCACCCACCCCTCGGTCGCCGCGGCGATCGCCCGGGGCGAGCTGGCGCTGCACGGCTGGTATGTCGACATCCACGCGGGCGAGATTCTCGGCCTCGATGGCGTCACCGGCCGCTTCCTGCCGCTTCGCGCCGATCAGCCGCTGCCGGTTGCGCTCCCGGCCGCCCAGCGCCTGGCCGCCGATCCCTTTCTGGAGGCCGCCGAATGAACCTGGCCCGCTTAGGATTCCCGTCCCTGTTCTCGGGGGCGAGCTTCTCGCGCGACTTCACCGCGTCGATCGTCGTCTTCCTGGTCGCGCTCCCGCTCTGCATGGGTATCGCGATCGCCTCGGGCGTGCCGCCTGAGAAAGGGCTGATCACCGGCATTATCGGCGGCATCGTCGTCGGCGCGCTGGCGGGATCGCCGCTCCAGGTCAGCGGCCCCGCCGCCGGCCTCGCGGTGATCGTATTCGAACTGGTGCGGGACCATGGCCTTTCGGCGCTCGGCCCGATCCTCGTGCTGGCCGGCGCGATCCAGTTCGTTGCCGGCGTGTTCCGGATGGGCGGCTGGTTCCGCGCCATCTCGCCGGCGGTGGTCCATGGCATGCTCGCCGGCATCGGTGCGCTGATCGTCGTCGGCCAGTTCCACGTGCTGTTCGATGCCAAGCCTCTCGCCAACGGGCTTTCCAACCTGGCCGCGATGCCGGCCCGCCTGCTCGGCCTCGGCACCATGAACGTCGCCGCCGCCGAAATCGCCTTCGCGATCGGCACGCTCACCATCCTGTCGATGCTGGTGTGGGAAAGGGTCCGGCCCGCCTCGATGAAGCTGGTTCCCGGCGCGCTGATCGGCGTGCTGGTCGGCACGCTCGCTGCCGCCCTGCTAGGACTTCCGATCGTGCGGGTCGATGTGCCCAACTCGATCGTCGCGGCGATCGATGCGCCCGGCCAAGGCTTTCTCGGCCGGATGATGGAGCCCGCTTTGCTCGTCACCGCGGTCGCCATCGCGTTCATCGCCAGTGCGGAGACCCTGCTCTCGGCCGCCGCGGTCGATCGGATGCACAACGGCGTCCGCACCGATTACGACAAGGAACTGCGCGCCCAGGGCGTCGGCAATCTGCTCTGCGGCTTCGCCGGCGCGCTGCCGATGACCGGCGTGATCGTGCGCAGTTCCGCCAATGTCCAGGCAGGCGCGATGACCCGCCTGTCGGCGATCCTCCATGGCGGCTGGCTGCTCGCATTCGTCGCCTTGCTCCCCTGGCTGCTGCGCGAGATTCCGATGGCGGCGCTTGCCGGGGTCCTGGTCGTCACCGGCTGGCGGCTGGTGTCGGTCTCGCACGTCCGTCACCTCTTCCATCATCACGGGCCGCTCCCGGTGGTGATCTGGCTGGCGACCTTCGTGATGGTGGTGGCGACCGACCTGCTGACCGGTGTGCTCGTCGGCCTCGGTCTATCGCTGCTCGAACTGGTGCCGAACCTGCGCCGCCTCCGGCTCGATGTCCATGAGCGGCATGAGGAGGAGCATAGCGAGATCCGGCTGGCCGGCGCCGCCACCTTCCTCACCATCCCCAAACTGCTCAAGGCGCTGGAATCGATCCCCGGCCATCGCCGTCAGGTCAGGCTCGACCTGCGCGACGTCCCCGCGATCGATCACAGCTCCGCCGAGATGCTGGCCGAATGGATCCAGCGACGACGCTCCGGAGGCACGCAGGTCAATCTTGACGGCGAAGCCCCAGGCCTTCGGCGCATGGCAGCCTGACCAACCCCCTCGGTGGCCTGATCCCTGGCTTTCAGCCGGGCGCCAATCAGGCTCCCACAAACAGGGCATGATCCGCCACGCCCCCTCGGGCGGCACGATCACGGCCCCGGTCAGGTGTTGCACCGGCGTCACGCTTCTCCCTCAGGAGCGTGGCGCCGGATCGCAGCAATGATTTGTCACAGATGGGAAACGTGATGCTGCACCGCATCATCATAATGGCCCCGTCGAGGATGACGCGGCCCGCCTAGAGGAAGCGCAGCTCGGCCAAAGGAGGGACGATCCACAAACAAAGGGGATTGTCTTATGCGTTTCCAGAAACTTACCGCCGCCGTCCTTGCTCTGCTCGCGTCGGCTCCGGCTCTCGCCCAGGAGGAAGAAAAGCTCGTCACCGTGTCCGGCAGCGTCGGCCTGGTTTCCGACTACCGCTTCCGCGGCGTCTCGCAGACCGACAAGGAGATGGGCATCCAGGGCGGCATCACGCTTGGCCATGCCAGCGGTTTCTATGTCGGCACCTGGGGTTCGAACCTCGCGGGCTGGGGCACGTTCGGCGGCTCGAACACCGAGCTGGACATCTTCGGTGGCTACAAGGTCCAGTTCGGTGAAGGCATGGCGCTCGATGCCGGCCTGACCTGGTACATGTATCCGGGCGGCGCCGACAAGACCGACTTCGCGGAGCTCTACGCCAAGCTGAGCGGCGCGGTCGGCCCGGTCAACCTGCTCGGCGGCGTCGCCTATGCGCCCAAGCAGCAGGCGCTCGGCCGCTGGTATTTCTCGGGCGCCTCCGCTGCGACCGGTGTCTTTGACGCGCCGGGCGACAAGGAGGACAATCTCTACATCTGGGCCGATATCTCCAGCACCATCCCGGACACGCCGATCACGCTGAAGGGCCATATCGGTTATTCGGACGGCAATAGCGGCCTTGGCCCGAACGGAACCAGCGTTGCTCCGACGGGCAAATATGTCGACTGGCTGGTGGGCGTGGACTTCGCGGTTCCGACAACCCCGCTGACCGTCGGTGTCGCCTATGTCGACACCAACATCACCAAGGCGGAATCGGCTTATCTGCTGCCGAATTTCTCCTCGACCAAGAACGGCTCGTCGATCGCGAGCGGCAAGGTCGTGCTGTCGCTGACGGCCGCTTTCTAAGCGCCCTTCCCACCACCGTCGCCCTGGTCTCGGCCGGGGCGACGGTGCCGAGGATCAGAAATCCAGTTCCATCCGCGCGCCGGTGACGTGCAGGCCATAGTCGCGCCGGCCCGCCGCCGCGATCGCCGCGCCGTCATAGGCCAGATAGGCGTGGTTTAGGTTGAAGCGCAGATATTCGATGGGCGTCCAGACCAGCCCCGCGATGACCGCATTCTGCCGCCCGCCGCGTATCGGCCCCGAATCGAGGTCGAGATAGTCGTAGCGCAGATTGATCTGCACCGCGCCGATCCCGTTCTTGCCTAATGGGGAAGAGGGCTTGGCGCCGCCGAAGATGCCGCTGCGATAGGGGCGGCTGTCGTCGGTCAGATAGACGCCCAGCTCGGCATAGCCGCCGAAGAAGCGGCGGTTCGGCCCCGGGCCGATCGCCTCCAGCCAATGGGCCTCCGCCGCCGCGTGCCAGCGGCCCCGCACCGCCGCCAGCTCCAGCCCGTAATGCAGCTCGCGCTCGATGCGCAGGGCCGGCGTCGCCAGCACCCGGCTGTTGCTGCTGTGCAGATAGGGGCGCTGGCGGTAGCGGACCGGGTTCTCGGCCAGCCGGTTGAGTTCGCGCAGATGCGCGGAGCCTCCGAAATGCAGCTGTGTCCCGCCCGCCTTGGGCGCATAGACGGCGCGGCCGTCCAGGCTGAAACTGTCATTCTCGTCGCCACCGTCGGGGCCGTCGCTGCTGTCGGCCAGCGCGTCGATATCGTCGCTGAAGACGCCGGCCTGCAGCAGCACGTCCCCCTTCCGATACTGTAACGCGATACCCATCCGCCGCTCGAAGCCGAAGGCGTCGGTGAAGGCGGCGCGCTCCATCACCGAACCGGTCGTGTCGCCCACAAGTTCGTCGAGCGACTGGAACTGATTCTGGTTGCCGATCGCCACCTGCCAGGGCCCCTTCTCCCAGGTGACGAAGGTATCGACCAGGTCGACGGCATTGTCCGACAGCTCCAGCTCCAGCTTGTAGCCGAAGCCGCTGCCCAGCTTTCCCTCGCCGCCGAGCCGTATCCGCCGCACCTCGTTTGACAAGCCGAGGCCCCGGTCGTTCAGTCCCCTCGGCGTCGAGACATGGCCAAGATCGGTCTGGATGCGGCCCTTCACCTTGAAGCTGCGATCCTCGCTGGTGAACTGGGGCGATCCCTTCCAGCCGATGGCGGTGGCGGCCGGCTTGGCGGTGGCGGGCGGCGCGGCAGGTGCTTCCCCGCCCAGCTTCGCCTCGATCGCGGCAAGCCGGGCGCGCAGCCCGCGCACCTCCTCGCGCAACGCTTCGGCCTCGGCGTCGGACAGCGGGGCGGCGGCGATGGGGGCCGCCAGCAGCGAAGCCGTTCCGGCCAGCAGCATGCGAAAAGATGGGGCGATGCTCATGGCCCCGCCGATCCGAGCCCTTTATGTCATTTTTGGTGCGGTGGCCCGTCCGGCAATGATTTGTCGCAAAAGGCCACGATTTTGCCTTTATCGGGGCCGGGTCAACCTTGGGCCGCGCGGTGGCGATCGAGTGCGATCAGCAACCCTGCCGCCTCGGCCGGAACGATCGCATCCTCCCAGTGGCGCCCGCCCGGTTCTGCGATCCGGAAGGCCCAGGGATCGGGAGCGCCATCCCGGTGGCGCGCGGCGATGGCGCGGAGTTCCTCCTCGCCGATCGAGAACACGATATGCCGGGTGTGCGCGCAGGGGCCCAGATTGTCCTCATTGGGGCAGAAGCTCTCGCCGTCGCGCGCCTCGATCAGCCCGCCGACCCGCAGCCCGTCGGGCGCCTCGTAGCTTGCCGCTGCGTAGCCGCGCCGATCGCGGGCATGGGCGCCCCAATAGAGGATGCGCTGGTGGACTTCGTAACGCACGGCGCCGGTCCGCCAGTCGATCACGGCGCGCAGATGGTTGTCGCTCAGCAGGTGGCGGATCGGCGAGACCCGGCTCGGCACATGGCCCGCCTCGGTCGACAGGATGGTGCGGCGCGCGCCGGGGTCATGCTTCAGAGTCGCCGTGGCGCCGAACGCTTCCGGCGTCATCGCCCGCAGCCGTTCCGGCAGGTCGGCGGCCGGGGCCGTCGTCGCCCCCAGTATCGCCGCCAGCCCCGCCGACATGATCGTTGCCCTGATCCTGGATCGCACCGTCCACCCCGCCTTTCGCATCGGATCGGTGATGGCGTTCATGCCTTGCGCCAGCTTGGCGCGATTGCGACAAAGCGTTGCTGATGCGTGCGTGTGGGGCCCGCCTTCCCGGCTCGACGCGGGGATGGAAGCTTCGAAGCTCTCCAACGTGGCCTTGGCGACACTTGGAGCGTGCGGGACCGCACATTGCGCCAGCTTGGCGCGAAATCATTTGGCAGGCTGGGATGCGGCGGTTACGCACGCTGCCGATGAAAGCCCCGGAGCAGACAGAAGAGCGTCAGGCGGAACGGCGTTTTGCTCGCACCGTCCTGCTCCTGATCATCCTCGGCTTTGCCTTGGTTATGCTGGCCGGCCTTTCCGCGGTCGGGATGATTTTCCGCACCGAGGAACAGGTCCGCTGGGTCGATCACACCCAGCAGGTCGAGAGCGAGGTGCGCACCATCCGGCTTGCCCTGGAGGAGATGCGTAGCGCCCGGCGCGGCGTCGTGCTGAAGATTCGCTACGATTCGGGCGCGACCTATGATGAGGCGTCGGGCCGCCTGTTCCGCGCGATCGAGGGGACGGCGGCCCTGACCCGCGACAATCCCGCGCAGCAGGCCGATGTCCGCCGGATTCGGGCGCTGAGCGCCACGCTAGATCGGCTGTTCCGCCTGTCGATGGTGCCGAACCAGCTCAGCTCGGACGAGGCCGTCCTGGAACGCCAGCAGCTTGCCGGCCAAGTCGAGGCGATGGCGGAGAAGATGCTGCGGGCGGAGCGGCGCCTGCTGGACGAGCGCGCCGCCGCGCGCGACCGCAGCGTCACCATCTTCTTCGTCGTGCTCGGCGTCTCCGGCGTGCTGCTGCTGCTGGTGGCGGGCGGCTCGATCTGGGTGATCCGCCGCTACACCGGCCAGCTCCTCGCCTCGCGGGAGGAGCTGCGCCAACTCAACGAGAATCTCGAGGATGCGGTCGCGGAGCGGACCACCGACCTGCGCCGCGCCAATGACGAGATCCAGCGCTTCGCCTATATCGTCAGCCACGACCTGCGCTCGCCGCTCGTCAACGTCATGGGCTTCACCGCCGAACTGGAGGAAGCGATCAAGCCGCTCCAGGGGCTGATCGAGCGGGCCGATGAAAACCATCCAGGGCTGGTCGACGCGGAGATGCGTTCGGCCGTGTGGGAGGATCTGCCCGAGGCGGTCGGCTTCATCCGCACCTCGACCGAGAAGATGGACCGGCTGATCAATGCCATCCTGCGGCTGTCGCGTGAGGGGCGGCGTGCGATCACGCCCGAGCGGCTCGATCTCGCCGCGATGGCGCGCGGCGTTATCGATGCGCTCCGGCACCGGATCGATGAGCTTGGCGTCAAGGTCACGACTTCCGATCAGCTGCCTGATCTGGTCAGCGACCGGCTGGCGCTCGAGCAGATTTTGTCGAATCTCGTCGAGAACGCCGTCAAATATCTGAAACCGGGCCGTCCCGGCGAAGTCTGGATCGGCGGGCGCGCGGAG
This sequence comes from Rhizorhabdus dicambivorans, assembly GCF_002355275.1. NCBI lineage: Bacteria > Pseudomonadati > Pseudomonadota > Alphaproteobacteria > Sphingomonadales > Rhizorhabdaceae > Rhizorhabdus > Rhizorhabdus dicambivorans. The sequence continues at coordinate 857,597 of NZ_CP023449.1, forward strand.
CATGGCCGGGTGTTGATCGAGGTCCGCGACAATGGCCGCGGCATCGATCCACGCGATCATGAACGCGTGTTCGAGCTGTTCCGCCGTTCGGGCGAGCAGGATCAGCCGGGCGAAGGGATAGGCCTCGCCCATGTCCGTGCCCTTGCCTATCGGCTGGGCGGCACCATCTCCGTGGAATCGGAGCTTGACCAGGGCGCCACCTTCATCGTCAACCTGCCGGCATCCTTTGCCGGCGAGCGCGCCGCATGAATCCTTAAGGGGGATCGCAAGCCATGAATGCCCAGCAAGCCGTGAACATCGTCATGATCGAGGATGACGAGGGCCACGCCCGCCTGATCGAGAAGAACATCCGGCGCGCCGGCATATCCAATCCCATCCATCATTTCGTCGATGGCACCTCGGGGCTGCGCTTCCTGTTCGACGCGCCCGAGGGGCCGGCCCGCAACGGCCCGGCGCTGGTGCTGCTCGATCTCAACCTGCCCGACATGAGCGGCACCGACATATTGGCGAAGATCAAGGGCGAGGGGAGCCCGCTCAAGCGCGCGCCAGTCGTGGTGCTGACCACCACCGACGACAAGGTGGAGATACAGCGCTGCTACGATCTGGGCTGCAACGTCTACATCACCAAGCCGGTGAACTATGAGAATTTCGCCGCGGCGATCCGCCAGCTCGGCCTGTTCCTCTCGGTCATCCAGGTTCCCGATCTCGAAGAGAAGTGATGCACGAAACGCCGCCCGCGATCCTCTATATCGACGATGACGAAGGCCTGCGCCGGCTGACGGCGCGCGCGCTGCGCCGCCTCGGCTATCGGGTCGAGCTGGCGGCGGGCGGGGCGGAGGGCGTCGCGATGGCGGCGGCCGACCGCTTCGATCTGGTCGCCGTCGATCATTACATGCCGGGGCAGGACGGGCTGCAGACCTTGTCGGCGCTCAAGAAGCTCGATGCGCCGCCGCCCGTCATCTTCGTCACCGGATCGGACGAGAGCCAGCTTGCCGTGGCCGCGCTCAAGGCCGGGGCGATCGACTATGTCGTGAAGACCGTCAACGCCGACTATTTCGATCTGCTCGGCCAGGCGATCGCCCAGGCGCTGGCCACGGTCAGCCTGCGGCGCGAGAAGGAGGCTGCCGAGCAGCAGCTGCGCGAAAGCCACGCCCGGCTGGAGATGCTGCTCCACGAGGTCAACCACCGCGTCGCTAACAGTCTCCAGCTCGTCTCGGCCTTCGTCCATATGCAGGCGCGCCAGCTCGACGAGGCCGAAAGCGTCGCCCGCGCCGCGCTCGACGATACCCAGCGTCGCATCGCCGCGATCGCACAGGTCCACAAGCGCCTCTATACCTCGGATTCGGTCGAGGCGGTCGACATGGCGGATTATCTCGCCTCGCTGGTCGATGAGCTGGGCGAGACCTGGTCGACGCCCCGCGCGCCACGCCACATCCGGCTCGCCTGCGAACCGTTGAGGCTGGCCACCGACAAGGCGGTCGCGCTCGGCATCATCGTAACCGAACTGGTGACCAACGCCTGCAAATATGCCTATCCCGATGATGGCCCGGGCGAGGTGCGTGTCGCACTGTCCGATGCCGGGGAGGAGTTTGCGCTCAGGGTGGAGGATGACGGCTGCGGCATGGCGTCGGGCGCCGCCCAGGGCACCGGCCTCGGCACCCGGCTGATCCGGGCGATGGCCCAAACGCTCAAGGCCCGGCTCGACTATGCCCCCACCGAGCGGGGCGTTCATGTGGTCCTTCTGGCTTCGCAATGACCTTGTTGCTGCACGGTTCGCCGCAGCATTAGCCTGCCCGCCGACGTCGTTCCGGGGACGCCTGTTGACCGACTCAGCTCTCGCATGATGGGTGCGGCGCAGCATTTTGCGGGGGAAAACTGGATCATGACGGCCTTTCTGATGCTGGCCTATGGCTTCGTCGCGACCTTCGTGATGGGAAGCCTGTCGCGCAACCGGCGTGAGGAGCGCCCGGATACGCCGATCCTCACCTATGCCGGACACGGCCTGATGGCGGTATCGGTTACTGGCGCCTGTCTCGCGCTGTGCGTAGCCGGGCTGACGGCATTCGGCCTTTCATTCACCGCCTTCGGCGTCAGCTTGGGCTGACCCCATTACGCCCACTTGTCGACACTCGGCTCGTCGCGGGTCCGGCCCGGCCAATCCTTTCCGTTGCGCAATGACCGATGTGCTGCACGGTTCGCCGTGCATCATGGAACAAAGTCTAAAAGCGCCACCATCCTGCCGTTGACGGAATCGCCGGGGCATGATGCTTGGACGATGTGAGCCGGGAGCTCGCGCGCTTGGTGGCCCGCCGATGGTGGTCCCGCCAGGGGGCAATCAAGATGATATTCGGGACTGCTGATCGCCACTCGGCAGCCCTTCAACCGGATGACACGGGCCCTCTCCAGGGGGCTGTTTGCGTTGGAGGACTCTATGGGGCGTAAGGTGGTTTTCCTGGGCGTTCTGGCCGCCGGCCTGGTGCAGATGGCACCGGCCCTTGCCCAGACTTCGGATCAGCAGCCGGATCAGGACAAGGCGCCCGTCGCAGCCGTGCCCGAGCCCGCCGAGCCGCCGCTCGAAAAGCCGCGCCCGGCGCAGGTCGCCGTGGCACCCGAGCCCGAAGCCGAGGCCGAGGCTCGGCCGCCGGTCATGGACCGCGCCCGCGAACTGGCGGAAAAGGACCTGGCCGCTGCTCCGCCGGAGGAACAGAGGCCGGTGCTGGTCGATCCCGGCGATGCCCGCCGCGCGCTGGCGCGGGCGCGCCGTGCCGCCGCCGAGGCGCAGGACCGGGCCGAGCCCCTGTCCCGGCCGGCGGTCGCCGCCGCCGAGCCTGCGCCGCCGCCTGTCGCGCGTGAGGCGGAAGATCGCGCGGTCTATGCCGAGAATCGCGACGAGCCCCCGGTTCGTGACGACCGCGACGATGGCCGCCCCGTCTATGCCGATCGCGGGCAGGACGATGCCGCCGCCTATCCGGAGGAGGAGGAGGCGGAGGACCAGCCCGCGCCGGTCGCACGGGACGTGCGTGCCCGCCAGGCCCGCCAGATATATGCCGAGGAGACGGTCGAGCCTGCCCCGCGTGATCTGCGCGGCCGTCAGGCGCGCCAGGTCCTTGCCGAGGATGAGGCGCCCGTCACGCCCCGCCGCCAGGCCGCCGCGCCGGTCGCGCGCGATCTGCCCGTCCCCGCGCCGCGGCCGGTCTATGCCGATGACGATCGCGACGCCGCGCCCGCCTATCCCGATGATCGTCGCGCCCCGGCCGACGACGTCTATGGCCGCGTGCCGCGCAACGGCGATCGCTACGCCATCGTCGATCGCAGCCTGCGCCCCGACGCTCGTCCGATGGGCGACGATGCGGGTCAGCAATGGGGTGGCCGCGCCGCCAGCCCGATCTGCGACGATGGCCGTGCCGATCAGCTGCTCCGCGCCATCCGCCGCAAGGCCGATTTCGAACGGATCGACGGCCGCGCCGCCGCCGATATCGAGGACGAGATCGGCCATGCCGCCGATCTCCAGCGCAGCTATTGCGAATCGGGCATGAACGACTGGCGCGAGCAGCGGCTCGACCGCCTCTACGCCCAGATCGAGGACCGCATCCGTTACGAGGAAGACCGCCGCTGGCGGCGCTGAGCCGGGGTCCGCATCTCTTTTCGATCGTCGCGCGGGCGGGGCCATCCAGCCTATTGTCGGATGGCCCCGCTTTCGGCTATCAGGCCGCCTCAGCAGAGCGGTCTGTAAACCGCCCTGTAAACCGAGGTAGCCGAAAGGCCGCTAAGTGACTGGAAATGCGGGCGTAGCATAGTGGTAATGCTCTAGCCTTCCAAGCTAGCTAGGAGGGTTCGATTCCCTTCGCCCGCTCCAGCAATAACATACCTGCGCTGCAATTATCTGAGCGCATCGGCTCAAGGTGGATTGTGACGTTCAAGTCGGCGCTGTCGTGCCGCGGCGACGCGTCCAGGCTCAGTGTAAATTCGTTCGAGCAGGACAATAGTGAAGTCTAAGAGATCTTCCGCTTCGGCCTGCGTCAAATTTCCTTCGTGTGCACCGTCATTCCCATCTTCACGGATGCAAGCAGCCAACTCTTCTAAGTCTGCCGGAATCAAATGATGCCGAAACAACCACTGTAATCGAAAGGCAAGTTTCTCGCGCTCATTTCTGTTCGGCGGAGCGGCAATGTCTTCTTCTCTTTCGGGTAAGAAGCCTTTCGTCGCGAGGTCCACACATAGCCGGAACATCGCACCGGCTGCATTATGACAGCCCCCTGCTAATGAAGATGCTCCTTCGTTAAAAATGGCTGCAATATTCGCCGGAATGAGGGCAGGTGACGGGACGCCTTGGGTGTCGCGGATCGTGACCGGACGCCTCTCCTTAAAGTAGTCGTTCACGATCTGCACCTTGGTCAGAATGCTATTCCGTTCTCGGAACAATCTCTGATGATTTGGATCGGCCAACTTCACAAAGAATATCGTCGCACGACCACACCGCCGGCACACCGAGAAAATCTCGTGATGGGACTGCCACCCATATTCTTCATCGACCATCGAATCAGCGAGCACGTCAAATGTGATTTGATCGGCGCCGCATCTCGGACAATTTTCTACCAGTTCAGCCATGACGTCTCCCAACGAGAGTCATAGCGGATCGCCGTCGGGGCTCAAACATGATCGCATCAGGAATCACTGACGCGGCCTGACGCTGTCAAACTGAAGCTCGAAGCCAAGAATGATGTCGTTCGATTCCGTTCGCCCGCTCCAAAATCCCGTCAGAACCGATCAGCGCGCCATCTTGTCCGGCGCCCAGCCTGGCTCATACTGGATTTCCGCCTTGGCGCGCGCCGCTGCCACCTGCGCCTGGCTCTCATGCAGCAGGTCCTCGGCGCGCACGCCCCGGGCGGCGGTGAGGCGGGCCTCGGCGGGGGGCGTCGCGATCGGCTCGCGGCCGGTGATCGCGGCCACCGCCAGCAGGTCGCCCTGCGGCAGCAGCACCGGCTTGCCCGCGGGTGTCTTGTCCAGCTTGGCGGCCAGGTCGGGGTCGATCTGGGCGGTGTCGATCGCGCCCTGGCCCCGTTCACCCGCGATGGCCATCGATTGCAGGATGCCGGCCGCGGCCTCCAGCGTCGGGGCGGCTTCGATCGCCGCCCGCAGCCGGGCGACATCCTTCGGCGGCGTGAAGCTGATCCGCTCGAACAGCAGCCGCTGCCGCCGGGCGAACTGCAGCGGATGGGCCGCGATATAGTTGCGGATATCCTCGTCGGCCGGCATCGGCACGGTCTGCACCGCCTTCTGGCCGAGCATGCTCACCAGCAGTTCCTCCTCGCGCCGCTTCAGCTGCGCGCGATATTCGGGCGTGTCATCGAGGTCCTGGCGCCGCGCCTCCTCGACCTGCAGGTCGCGGTCGATCACGCCCTGCAGCACGACCCGCGTCAGCATCCGCCGGTCGATCGTCGCCGGGATCGTCATGTCCCGCATCTCGGCATCCAGTTGCTGCGCGGTGATTTCGCGGCCGTTGACGATCGCGAGCACCTGTCCTTTCGGTGCCTTGCCGCATCCACCCAGCAGTGCCAGCGCCAGCAGAGCGCCCGTTCTTGCCCTCTTCACTCGTCGTCCCCCCCGGTCAAACCCCTCGGCCTCGATCCTTATCGGATCATCGCGGCGCATAGAAGCCGGCCAATTCCCGGAGGCGACAATCGTTTACAGTCGCCATCGCGGCGAAGGCGGGGTCATGTCGGGCGAACGGGCGGCCCGGTCCGGATGGGGGAGGCTAGAGCTCAGTCCTCCGCCTTTTCCACCCGCGCCAGCACGGTGCCCTCGCTCACCTGCGCGCCCACGGCGGCCTTGAGTTCGGCGACCACGCCGTCGAACGGTGCGAGCATCGCCTGTTCCATCTTCATCGCTTCCAGCACCAGCAGCTTCTGGCCCCGGCTAACGTGGTCGCCCTCGGCCACCTCGACCGCGATCACCTTGCCCGGCATCGGCGCCAGCAGCGTCCCGTCGGATACGCCACCCCCGCCGCCGGCATGGTCGGCGCGGGGCTCGTCGATCGGCCAGGCTTCGCCGTCCAGGAACAGCAGACGCTCGGACCCGACATCATGGTCGCGGGCCCGCAATTCGCTGTCGTCGATGGTGACGAGATGGGCATGGCCCGCAATCTCGACCTCGACCCGGCGGTCGGGCGCGGCATTGGCGCGAAAGCCGCTCAGGCTCGTCCAGGCATCGGTCGCCTCGGGCAGCAGCGCGCGAGCGGCGGCCTGCTGGACCACTGGCGAAGGCTCGGCCGCGGGCACAAGACGCTCGGCATGGCGCTCGATGAAGCCCGTGTCGATATGGCCCGCGACGAAGTCGGGATCGTCGGCCGCGCGCGCCAGAAAGGCCGCATTGGTCCTGACCGGCCACACCTCCACCCGCCGTGCCGCCTGGGCGAGCTTGGCCGCCGCTGCCGGCCGGCTCGGCGCCGCGACGATCAGCTTGGCGATCATCGGATCGTAGAAGGGCGATACCTCGCCCCCTTCCTCCACCCCGCTGTCGACGCGGATGCCGCGCGGCAGCTTCAGCCGCAGGAGCGGGCCGGTCGAGGGCAGGAAGCCGTTCGACGGGTTCTCGGCATAGAGCCGGGCCTCCATCGCCCAGCCGTTGATCGACAGCTGTTCCTGCTTCTTCGGCAGCGGCTCGCCCGATGCGACGCGCAGCTGCCATTCGACCAGATCCTGGCCGGTGATCGCCTCGGTCACGGGATGCTCGACCTGCAGCCGGGTGTTCATCTCCATGAACCAGATGCGGTCGGCGCGCAGCCCTTCGGAGGCGTCGGCGATGAACTCGATCGTCCCGGCGCCGACATAGTCCACCGCCAACGCCGCCTTTACCGCCGCCTCGCAGACGGCGGCGCGGGTGGCCGCGTCCATGCCGGGGGCGGGGGCTTCCTCGATCACTTTCTGGTGGCGGCGCTGGAGCGAGCAGTCGCGCTCAAACAGATGGACGACATTGCCGTGCCGGTCGCCGAACACCTGCACCTCGATGTGCCGGGGGCCAAGGATATACTTCTCGATCAGCACCCGGTCGTCGCCGAACGACGAGGCCGCCTCGCGCTGGCAGGAGACCAGCGCATCGGCGAAGTCCCCGGGGGCATCGACCTTGCGCATCCCCTTGCCGCCGCCGCCCGCGACCGCCTTGATCAGCACCGGATAGCCGATCTTGTCGGCTTCGGCCTTCAGATGGGCCGGGTCCTGGTTCTCGCCCATATAGCCGGGGGTGACGGGCACGCCGGCCTCCACCATCAGCTTCTTGGCGGCGTCCTTCAGCCCCATCGCCCGGATCGAATGCGGCGGCGCCCCGACCCACACCAGCCCGGCCGCCTCGACGGCTTCCGCGAACTCGGCATTTTCGGACAGGAAGCCATAGCCGGGATGGATCGCCTCGGCGCCCGTTGCCTTCGCCGCGTCGAGGATCTTCGCCTGCACCAGATAGGATTCGCGCGCCGGCGCCGGCCCGATGCACACGGCCTCGTCCGCCTCGCGCACGAACGGCATGCCGGCATCGACATCCGAATGCACCGCGACGGTGCGTATGCCCATCTTGCGCGCGGTACGGATGATCCGCCGGGCAATCTCGCCACGATTGGCGATGAGGAGGGATTTGATCACGACGCCTTCTCCTCGGTCGTCATGCCAGCGAAGACTGGCATCCATGTCTGTTGCCTTTCCAGATGCCATCTCGGGTGACGAGAGACATGGACCCCAGCCTTCGCTGGGGTGACGGATGAGGCTGGACGGAAGGGGTTCGAGCCCTCGATATCGCGACTCATCACCATCACATCCTGAACACGCCGAACTGCGCCCGTTCCGGGATCGGTGCGTTCAGCGTCGCCGCCAGTGCCAGGCCCAGCACGTCGCGGGTCTGGGCGGGGTCGATGATCCCGTCGTCCCACATCCGGGCGGTGGCGTGATAGGGATTGCCCTCGTCCTCGTACCTCTGGCGGATCGGCGCCTTGAAGGCCTCGGCTTCCTCGGGGCTCCACTTGTCGGCGTCGCGGTGGACGGTGGCCAGCACCGATGCGGCCTGCTCGCCGCCCATCACGCTGATCCGGCTGTTCGGCCAGCTGAACAGGAAGCGCGGCTGATAAGCGCGCCCGCACATGCCATAATTGCCGGCGCCGAAGCTGCCGCCGATCAGCACCGTGATCTTGGGGACGGAGGCGGTCGCCACCGCCGTCACCAGCTTGGCGCCGTTCCGGGCGATGCCCTCGGCCTCATATTTGCCGCCGACCATGAAGCCCGAGACATTCTGGAGGAACAGCAGCGGCACCCGCCGCTGGCAGGCGAGTTCGATGAAATGCGCGCCCTTCAGCGCGCTTTCGGAGAATATCACGCCATTGTTGGCCAGGATCGCCACCGGCTGGCCCCAGATATGCGCGAAGCCGCAGACCAGGGTGGTGCCGTAGAGCGGCTTGAACTCGTGCAGTTCCGATCCGTCGACGATCCGCGCGATCACCTCATGCACGTCATAGGGCGCGCGCACGTCCTGCGGCACGATGCCGTACAGTTCGGCCGGGTCGAACAGCGGCGGCTTCGCGGCCGCCATGTTGACGGTGGCGGGAGAGGGTGGCGGCAGGGTCGCGACGATGTCGCGGACGATCAGCAGCGCATGCTCGTCATTCTCGGCGAGATGGTCGACCACGCCGGACTTGCGGGCGTGCAGGTCGCCGCCGCCCAGATCCTCGGCGCTGATCACCTCGCCGGTCGCGGCCTTCACCAGCGGCGGCCCGGCCAGGAAGATCGTGCCCTGTTCGCGGACGATCACCGTCTCATCGGACATGGCGGGCACATAGGCGCCGCCGGCGGTGCAGCTTCCCATCACGCAGGCGATCTGGGGGATGCCCTCGGCGGACATCTGCGCCTGGTTGAAGAAGATGCGGCCGAAATGGTCGCGATCGGGGAACACCTCGGCCTGGTGGGGCAGGTTGGCGCCGCCCGAATCGACCAGATAGATGCAGGGAAGCCGGTTCTCGCGCGCTATCTCCTGCGCGCGAAGATGCTTCTTCACCGTCATCGGGAAATAGGCGCCGCCCTTCACCGTCGGGTCGTTGGCCAGGATCATGCAATGGCGCCCGCGCACCAGCCCGATCCCGGCGATCACCCCCGCGCCGGGCGGTCCGCCGTCCTTGTCGTACATCCCGTTAGCGGCAAGCTGGCCGATCTCGAGGAAGGGTGATCCGGCGTCTAGCAGCCGGTGGACCCGGTCGCGCGGCAGCAGCTTGCCGCGCGCGACATGGCGTTCGCGATGCGCCTCCGATCCGCCCAGCGCGGCCGTCGCAACCTTCTCCCGCAGCTCCTCGGCCAGCGCCCGGTTGTGTGCGGCGTTGGCAGCGAAACCCTCGGAGGCGGGGTCGGCCATGGTCGACAGCCGGGTCATGCCCCGATCACCTCGCGGCCGATCAGCATCCGCCGGATTTCGTTGGTCCCCGCGCCGATGTCGAGCAGCTTGGCGTCGCGCATATAGCGCTCCACCGGCCAGTCCTTGGTGTATCCCGCGCCGCCCAGCGCCTGGACGGCCTCGTTGGCCACCTTCACCGCATTCTCGCTGGCCAGCAGGATCGCGCCGGCCGCGTCGAAGCGGGTGGTCCGCCCGGCGTCGCAGTTGCGCGCCACCGCATAGACATAGGCGCGCGCCGAATTCAGCGCGACATACATGTCCGCCACCTTGGCCTGCATCAGCTGGAAGGCGCCGATCGGCTGGCCGAACTGCTTGCGCTCGCGCACATAGGGCAGCACGGTGTCGAGGCAGGCCTGCATGATGCCCAGCTGAATGCCGGCGAGCACCGTCCGCTCATAGTCGAGGCCGGACATCAGCACGCCGACACCGCCGCCCACCGGGCCCATCACATTCTCTTCGGGAACCTCGCAATCGTCGAACACCAGTTCGGCGGTCGGGCTGCCGCGCATCCCGACCTTGTCGATCTTCTGGCCGATCGAGAAGCCCTTGAAATCCTTCTCGATCAGGAAGGTGGTGATGCCGCGCGATCCCTCCCCGGTCTTCGCGTACACGACCAGCGTGTCGGCATAGAGGGCGTTGGTGATCCAGAATTTGGTGCCGTTCAGGATATAGCGGTCGCCCACCTTCTCGGCGCGCAGCTTCATCGACACGACGTCCGACCCCGCGCCCGCCTCGGACATGGCGAGGCTGCCGACATGCTCGCCGGAGATCAGCCTGGGCAGATAGCGTGCCTTCTGCTCGGGGGTTGCCCAGCGGCGGATCTGGTTGACGCACAGGTTGGAATGCGCGCCATAACTCAGCCCGATCGAGGCTGAGGCACGCGCCACCTCCTCCTGCGCCACGACATGTTCCAGATAGCCCAGGCCCAGGCCGCCATCGGCCTCATCGACGGTGATGCCGTGCAGGCCCAGCGCGCCCATTTCGGGCCATATCTCGCGCGGGAACCAGTCCTCGGCGTCGATCCGGGCCGCCAGCGGGGCGATGCGGTCGGCGGCGAAGCGCGCCGTGGTGTCGCGGATCGCATCAGCCATCTCGCCGAGCGCGAAATCGAAATCTGCCATGCCGGCCTCTCCGAAAAAACCTGGCGCCTCGATAAATCAAGTCGCATTATAAGAAAAATTGAAAGATATACGGGAACACCATAGACGGTATCTATGATCGACCGCTATCTCCTCCGTTATTTCCTGGCGGTGATCGACCAGGGCAATTTCTCAAAGGCGGCCGCCGCGTGCAACGTCTCGCAGCCGACCCTGTCGGCCGGGATCGCCAAGCTCGAAACGCTGCTCGGTCGCCCCTTGTTCATCCGCACCAACCGGCGCGTCGAACTGACGGCGGCGGCGGTCCATCTGGCCGACCATGCCCGCCGCATCGAGGCGGAGTTCGCCGCCGCCGAACGCGCGGTGCACGAGACGCCGGCGCCGCAGAGCCTGCGGCTCGGCGTCCTCGCCTCGATCCCGGCGGCCTGGATCGAGGATTATGTGGCGGGCCTGCACGAGGCGGGCATCGCCGAGCGGATCGAGTTCGTCGAGGGGCGCGAGCGCGAACTGGCCGAACGGCTGGCGCGCGGCAGTCTCGATATCGCCTTGAGCATCATCCGCGACGATGTCCGCTTCGCGTCGGAACGGCTGATGACCGAGGGCTATGCGCTGGCGATGCCGGCCGGCCATCCGCTCGCGCGGCGCGACCTGATCGACGGCGCCGAGCTGGCGGGCGAGACGATGCTGGTGCGCCGCCATTGCGAGCTGCTGTCGGATACCAGCCGCTATTTCACCGCGCGCGGCGTCCGCCCCTTCTTCGCCGCGCGCACGACCAGCGACGATCGCGCGTTGCGCCTCGTCCGCGCCGGCCTGGGCGTCACGGTCATGCCCGATTGCTTCGCCGCGCCCGGCGTCGCCCGCCCGCGCCTCGCCGATTTTCCCTTCACCCGAGACATCGGCCTGCTGTTCGGCGCGCATGCCGATGCGGCGGCGCTGCGCGACCGTCCGGCGGTGCGATCGCTCGCCGATCTGGTCGAAAGCCGATCGGCCGATGGATATGCGCGCCGCACCGTGTAGGATTGCTGCGAACGCGTTCGTCCTCGTCATGCCGGCTGCGTTATCCTGCCGGGTGAACCAAGGAGAGATGCCATGACCTATGTCGACGGTTTCATACTTGCGGTGAAGAAGGACAGGCTCGACGACTATAAGGCGCTGGCCGAGAAGGCGAAGGGCGTGTGGTTCGAATATGGCGCGACCGGCTATGTCGAAGCGGTGGCCGACGACGTTCCCTATGGAGAGCTCACCAGCTTCCCCCGCGCGGTGATGGCGGAGGAGGACGAGGTCGTGGTCTTCTCCTGGATCACCTATCCCTCGCGGGCCGTGCGCGACGAATGCATGAAGAAGGTGATGGAGGACGAGCGGATGAAGGCCGACATGGCCACCATGCCGTTCGATGGGAAGCGGATGATCTACGGCGGCTTCACGGCCATCGTGGAGGCGTGAAAAGGCTGCCCCGTCATCGTCAGTCCCGCGCAGGCGGGACTCCATGGACGGCGTCCGGTGCCGGTTCCATCGTTCCGTGACCGTGGATGCCCGCCGGCGCGGGAATGACGGGGTTTGAAAGAGAGGGGATGACCATGGCTTTCGAAGGAAGCTGCCACTGCGGCAAGGTGGCCTATGCGGTCGACGCCGACCTGCCGGCCAAGGCGATGCAGTGCAACTGCTCGCATTGCAGGCGCAAGGGCTTCCTGCTCGCCTTCTTCCCGATCGACCGGTTCACCCTCCAGCGCGGTGAGGATGATCTGCGGAGCTACCACTTCTACAAGCACAAGATCGAGCACCGCTTCTGCACCACCTGCGGGACGCAGAGCTTCGCGATCGGCACCGCGCCCGATGGCTCCAGGATGGCGGCGATCAACCTGCGCTGCGTGCCGGAGGCGGACATCGCCGCGCTGGAGATCCAGAAGGTCGACGGGGCCAGCTTCTGATGGCGGATCAGGGCAGGGCCTATGTCGGCATTGGCGGCTGGACCTATGAACCGTGGCGCGACAATTTCTATCCCAAGGGCCTCGCCCATGCCCGCGAGCTGGAATATGCCAGCCGCCAGCTGACCGCGATCGAGATCAACGGCACCTTCTACAGCACCCAGAAGCGCGAGACCTGGGCGAAATGGGCGGGGGCGGTGCCCGATGGCTTCGTCTTCTCGGTAAAGGCGTCGCGTTTCTGCACCAATCGCCGCGTGCTCGCCGAGGCGGGGGAGTCGATCGGCAAATTCCTCGGACAGGGGCTCGCCGAACTCGGCTCCGGGCTCGGCCCGATCCTCTGGCAATTCGCGGCGACCAAGCGGTTCGATCCTGCCGATTTCGGGGCCTTCCTGAAGCTGCTTCCGTCCGAGCAGGAGGGGGTGAAGCTGCGTCACGCGCTGGAGGTCCGGCACGAAAGCTTCGTCTGTCCGGAGTTCGTCGGCCTGGCGCGCGACCATGGCTGCGCGATCGTCTTCGCGCATGACGATGTCCATCCGATGATAGCCGATCTCACCGCGCCCTTCGTCTATGCCCGGCTGCAGCAAAGCCGCAGCGACGTGCCGACAGGCTATCCCGATCGGGAACTCGACCGCTGGGCGTCCGTGGCGCGTGACTGGATGGCCGGAAAGGCGCCCGCCGATCTGCCTTATGCTGCGCCCCCGCCCGAAACGGCCGCGGGCCGCGACGTTTTCGTCTTCTTCATCGCCGGCGCGAAGGAGCGGAATCCGGATGCGGCGCGGGCGCTGATCAGGCGATTGTCCTGAGTGCATTTGTAACCAATGACAATGCTGCGTCCGCGAGGGTGCGCTGCCGCAAAAAATGGCGGATTTCCGCCATTGTCGCGAGAGCGCAACAAGACTATATGGGGCGCGCAAGCCCCAGCTTGCTGCACGGTCCAACGTGGCCGGGCATGACGAGTAGGGCGTAGGTTCCGCCGACAAGGGCCGCGCCAGCAGGAGATGTGAATATGACCAGATATGCGCTTCTCGCGCTTGCCTGCGCGGTGGGCCTGTCGTCGGCGGCCTATGCCGACGATATCGCCGTGTCGGGCGCGGACGGGCTTTCCCGGACGGCCAGCGTCAACGTCGCCGATCTCGACCTCAGAAAGGCGAACGGCAAGGTCGCGCTGCACGCGCGGATGAAGAAAGCGGTGCGCGCGGTGTGCGCGGACGATGCCGCCTGCAACTATACGACCGAGCGGCAGGCCGCCCGGCTCGCCTCGGACGCGATCGCCTCGGCCAACGGCCAGCTGGCGATGGCGACCCCGTCGCACCTGACGGTCGGCGCGCGCTGACCTCCAAGCGGCGGGCCGCCCGTGCGGCGGCCCGCCGGTTTTCTGACGAACGACATCATCGTCGTCGCGCCGGCGGAGGCCGGGGCCGCAAGCGGCTCTTGCGGCGACGCCATAGTGAATATCATGGCGGCCCCGGCCTCCGCCGGGGCCACGCCGTGGATCAGGCCGCCGCCGCCGTCCCCACCATTCCGAACGCCTCGGCGACCAGCTCATAGGAGCGGCGGCGCTTGTCATGCTCGTGCATGATGTTGACCAGCATCACCTCCTGCGCCCCGTAGAGCGCGGCGACCTCCTCGATCTGGCCCCGCACCGCGCGGCCGTCGCCCAGCAGCATCCGCCGGTCGCGCGGGCTGGTCTGCGGATTGTCGGCCAGCCAGGCCCGTGCCTTTTCGACCGAGGGGACCGCGATCGTCTGCCCGCGGATCAGATGCGCGAACATCATCATCGACGACAGCGTCAGCGATTCGGCCTCTTCGCGGTCGGTGGCGGCGATCGCCCAGCTCGCGACCATGACATGCGGCTCCGCTGCCCAGCGCGACGGCTGGAAGCTGCGGCGATAGATGTCGGCCAGCGGCACCCCGTTCGAATTGATGAAGTCGGCGATGCAATAGGGCAGCCCGAGTTCGCCCGCCCAGCGCGCGCTGTCGGGCGAGGAGCCGAGCATCCAGGGATCGGGCGATCCCAGCGTCCCGTCGGGCAGGGTTCGGGCCAGCGGCGCGAACACATGATCCTCGGGCAGGCTGTCCGAAAGATAGCCCAGCAGCTCGGCGACATGATTGGGAAAGTCGTCGGAAGGGATGCGGCGCGATCGGTCGCGCTGCAGCGCATAGGCGGTGCGCTGGTCCGATCCCGGCGCGCGGCCCAGCCCCAGGTCGATGCGCCCCGGCGCGATCGCGCCCAGCAGGCGGAAGGTCTCGGCGATCTTGAAGGGGGAGAAGTGCGGCAGCATGATCCCGCCCGATCCCACCCTGATGCGTTTCGTGGCCAGCGCCACCGGTCCGATCAGCACCTCGGGCGCCACCCCGACGATTCCGGCCGAGGCATGATGCTCGGCCATCCAGTAGCGGTCATAGCCCAGCGCGTCGGCGGTGCGGGCCAGGTCGAGCGTGTTGCGCACCGCCTCGGCCGCGGTCATCTCCTCGGCGACGGGGGACTGGTCGAGCACGGAGAGGCGAAAGGGCAGGGCCATGGCGTTCCTATCGGTATCGTCGTCGCCCAGGCGGAGGCCGGGGCCGCACGCGGCTCCGGCGGGCACGTCGTCGCACATGTCGTGGCGGCCCGGCCTCCGCCGGGACGACGGATTGGACCATGATCTAGGAAGCGCGGGCGCGGCTGCCAACGGCCCGCCATCGCAAAAAATCTATGGTGTCACGAAATCCAGCAGCGGCGCCCGATAGGTCTCGGCCACTTCTGCGATCGGCCGCCCCGTCCGGTCATGTACGATCGCGCGGTGGCGGATCAGCTCGGCGGGAACCGGCAGGGTGCCGGGCTGCCACAGCATCTCGGTCGAAAGCGTGCGCCGGCCGATGCCGAGCGGCGCGACCGCCGTGCCGAAGGGTATGTCGCTGCCGTCGAGCGCGGCGTTCATCGCCGGGCTCAGCCGCGACGGCACATACCAGTTGTCGGCTTCGGACAGGATGCGCTTGCCGCAGCGCAGCCGGACATGGCGATAGCGCACCGGCTCCTCGGCGCCGATGCCCAGCCGGGCGCGCTGTTCGGCGGAGATCGGCTTGTCGACGCCGCCGACCCGCTCGGCGGTGATGCGCGGATCGGCCGCCAGCCGATGCTCGCGGCACCAACCTTCCAGCGTCCGGGTGGCGCTGCCGCCGGCCAGCAGCCGCGCGTCGAGATCGGCGAGGATCGCCGCCCGGTCGGGCTGGGCGGGGACGGTGCCCGCCGCCCCCAGCAGCAGCGCCGCGACCGGAAGGCCGGCGTGTCGTCTCAGTGCCTGGCCTTCCACGCCTTCACCGCATCCAGCGTGCCGGTGACATGGCCTTCGGGGCTCATTGCCGTGTAGCTGAAGATGATCTTGCCGTCGGGCGCGATGACATAGGAGGTGCGGTTGCTGCGCCCGGTCAGCCCGGTCATGATCAGCGCGGCGTCATAATCCTTGATCATCGCCGGCGTCGCGACGCCCACCGCGAATTTGTTGCGGCATTCCTCGATCGAGAATTTCCGCACTTCCTCGATCGGGTCGGCGGATACCCCCACCACGGTCGCGCCAAGCTTGTTGAACATGTCGGCCGCTTCGGAGAAGCGGTTCGCCTCGATCGTGCAGCCCTTGGTGAACACCTTCGGGAAGAAATAGAGCACCACCGGCCCCTTCTTCAGCGCCTTGGCGAGGTTGAAGTCGAAATCCTTGCCGGCGACCGCGGCGCGCGTGTCGAAGGCGGGCGCCTTGGCCCCCACCGCGAGCGCGGCCTGCGCGGCGGCGGGCAGGGTGAGGGCGGCAATCAGGCTCAGGGCTTTGGAAAGGGCGCGCATCGGAAGGCTCCTCGCGAGTTATGGCCGCAAAGTAGCGCGGATTCGGGCGGCGTCCAGAGCCGCCGGTTCAGCCCCGGCCGGCGGTCAGGCTGGCCATGCGCGGCGCCGTGAGGAAGGCGTCGCCGGGCAGCAGGAAGCGGACGTTGCGATTGACGAAGTCGATCGACACCCGGTCGAACAGCTTCAGCGCGTCCATGCCCAGCAACAGCGCCGGCCGCCGGTCGAGGCCGAGATGGTGGAAGATGCCGGCATCGGCGAAGGCAATCGGCATATTGTCGAGATTGACCCCGCCGATCCGGATCTTGCGGATCGAGCTATAGTCGGCGGGGGTCTCCTCGCCGGTGACGCTGGTGATGCTGATCGGGATGACGAGCCCCAGCTTGCCGCTGCGCGCCAGCCGGGCGCGCAGCGCGTCATTGCCGATCGACACCGCCGATCCGGTGTCGATCACCACGCTGATCTTCTGCCCGTCGGCCTCGGCGTCGACCAGCACCAGCTGGCCCAGGCGGCGCTTGCCGGTGACGACGATCTCGTCGGTCTCGCCCTGCGTGCTTCCGCCCGCCTCGCTGATCGACATGTGCATCTTCTTGAAATCGAGCACGACGCGCTTGCTGCGCAGGCTGTCGAGCCCCAGCATCCCCTCGGCGCCGAGATGCGCGCCGGCCAGCACCGGGGCGTCGAACTCGTTCATCCGGCCGCGCCCGGCGGTCAGCTTCAGGCTGGGGATGATCGCGGTTTCCACCAGGTCCTCCCCCGCGATGCTCACCACCGTGACCGGCCGGGACGGCGCCAGCGTCAGCCGGTCGGCCAGCTCGCGGGATATCACGGTGCGCTCGGCGCCGGTGTCGACCACGAAATGATAAGGGCCGCCGCCATCGATCGTCACCGGCACGGTCAGCCGCTGCATCGTGTCGCGGCGGCCTTGCACCTGATCGGGCGCGGCGGGATCGGCGGGCGTCGCGGCGTGCGCGCTCGCGGCCAGCAACGCGGCGGCGGCCAGCGCGATCCAGGCGTTGCGGTTGGCCAGCGTCCCCATCCTCGGCCTCTCCATTGCGGCACCGCAGAATACGCCTTCGCGGCGGCTTCGACAATCGCCAAGCCATGCCGTGGCGGAACCGGAACGGGACAGGCCGGTTCTTAGCGGCGGTAATTCCCAGTTGGAGTACAGCAGATGAGGAAATTGCTTCTGACCGGCCTCGCCGTTGCGGGGCTCGCGGGCCTCGTCGCGCCCGGCGCCGCATTGGCCGGGGATGAGGATCAGGCGCGCGTCGCCATCGCCGCCGCCAAGGCCAAGCTCGATGCCGCCGAGAAGGCGGGTGTCGGCGGCAAGGCGGGCGATGTGCTGAATCGCAGCCGCACCGTCCTTGAACAGGCGAATGTCCAGTTCCGCAAGGACGAGGATCGCGCCGCCAAGGCGCTCGCCTTCCAGGCCGACGCGCTCGCCGATCTCGCCACCGCTACCGCCGAATTGCGCGGGCTCGAGGAAGAGCGCGCCAAGGTCGCCGTCAACTAACCCGCCCGACCAGGAGAGAGATGATGAACAAGTTCATGCTCAGCCTCGCCGGCGCCACCGCGCTGGCCGGCCTCGCCACCCCGGCGCTGGCCGACAAGACCGACAAGCTGGTCACCGATCAGTTCCGCGAGAAGATCGCGGTCGCCCGCGCGGAGCCCGGCGTCGCCGAATATGGTGCCGTCTATCTCGATCGCGCGGCGGACCGGATCGCCACGCTCGACAAGAAGCTCGACAATGACAAGGCCGGCCAGGCCGAGGCCGTCGCCGGAGAGATTGATGCGCTGATCGAGACGGCGCGGGCCCGCGCCCGCATCGCCATGCTCAAGAAGGATGTCGAGGGCGCCAAGGCCGAGGCTGCCTCGCGCAAGGATGCGCAGATTGCCGATGCGCAGGCCGCAGCCGCCAATGCCCAGGCCAATGCCGCCGCCGCCGAGGCGGAGGCCGCGCGGCTCAAGGCCGAGATGCGTGATCTCCAGCTCAAGCAGACCCAGTTGGGCGCCACGCTGGTGCTTCAGGATGTGGTGTTCGAGACCGGCAAGGCCGATCTCAAGGCTGGCGCCGCCCAGCGCCTCCAGCCGCTCGCTCATTATCTCAAGGCGAATCCCGAGGTGAAGGTCCGGATCGACGGCCACACCGATTCGCAAGGGGCCGATGCCTATAACCAGCAGCTGTCCGAGGCACGCGCCCAGGCGGTCCGGACGGCGCTCGCCGGCATGGGCGTCGATGGCGCCCGCATCACCGCCGTCGGCCATGGCGAGGCGCAGCCCGTCGCCGACAACAAGATCGCCGCCGGCCGGCAGCAGAACCGCCGCGTCGAAGTGACTTTGGTCGGCCAGCAGGCCGCCACCTTCGCGGCGCTGAACTAAACCATCGGTGGAGCCGGGCCTTCCCGGCTCCCCATTTTGTCATCCCCGCGAAGGCGGGAATCCACGGTCACGGCACGCTTCGGCTCCTGTCTGCCGCCGTCCATGGGTTCCCGCTTTCGGCCTTTTTGGGCCGAAGTTTATGCCGAGCGCCTGCCTTGCAGGCTGTCGAGGCGCGGGAATGACATTTTTGAAAGCGTGCCGAAACGGAACCAGCTCGGCGCCACGCTTGTTGCGACAACATAACGACGCGGATTATGTGCGAGCCCGACGTCCGCGTTTCAGCGGTGAAATCCCCGGACAAGAAAGGGCGCTATCAGTTTCGGCGATGAGGATGGACCACCGCCCTGCGAACATCGGACGGCCCGGCATGCTGCTGGGCCTGCTGCTGCTGTCGGCCTGCAATGCCGGGCCGGACTATCGGCCGCCCTCGGTGTCCGATCTCCGGATACCCGATCAGTTCCAGTCGGCTTCGACGATCGCGGCCGAGCAGGACATGGTCGATCTCGCCCGCTGGTGGGAAAGTTTCGAGGATCCCGTCCTCACCCAGCTGGTCGATCGCGCCTTTGCCGGCAATCTCGACGTCAGCGCCGCCGCCGCCCGCTTGCGGCAGGCCCGCGCCACGCTGCGCGGCACCCAGGGGCAGCAATTGCCGCAGGTGGGGACGAGCGCCTCGGTCAGCCGCAGCATCGGCGCCGACAGCCGCGCGCGCATCGACCCCACCACCGGCCAGACGATTGGCAGTGGTGGTGACACCACCGTCTATCGCGGCGGCTTCGACGTGTCGTGGGAGGCCGATCTGTTTGGCGGCCTGCGCCGCCAGGTCGAGGCGGCCCGCGCCTCGGCCGAGGCGAGCGAGGCGACCCTGCGCTTCACCCAGGCCAGCATCGCCTCCGAAGTCGGCCTCAATTATGTCGAGGCGCGGCTCGCGCAGATTCGCCTGCGCATCGCCCGCGAGAATCTGGCCGCGCAGGACGACACGCTGGAGATCGTCGGCTGGCGGCAGAAGGCCGGCCTCGTCTCCGGTCTCGACGTCGAGCAGGCCCGCCAGCTGCGCGCCCAGACCGCCGCCTCGATCCCGACGATCGAGAATGACTATGCGACGGCGGTGAATCGCATCGCCGTGCTGCTCGGCGATGCGCCGGGCGCGGTCAACGCGCTGATCGATCCACCCGCCTCGATTCCGCTCGCCCCCGGCGTCGATGCGCCGATCCCCGCCCAGGTGATCGAACGCCGCCCCGACGTCGCCAGCGCCGAACGGGCCCTCGCCGCCGAAAGCGCGCGAATCGGCGTGCAGACGGCACAGCTCTATCCGGCGCTGCGCCTGTCGGGCAGCTTCGCGGGGTCGGCCACCTCGATCGGCGATGTGATCAGCAGCGGCCTTGGCAGTCTCGTCGCCGGCATCACCGCGCCGATCTTCGAGGGCGGCCAGATTCGCGCCGCGATTCTTGGCCAGCGTGCCGCCACCGACGCGGCCTATTATGCCTATCGCAAGGCGGTGCTGACCGCGCTGGAAGAGGTGGAGAACGCCCTCAAGGGCCGCGAGGTCGCCGAGCGACGCGAGGCCGATCTCGCGGTCAGCTATGAGGCGGCGAACAATTCGAACCGCTATGCCCAGCTGCAATATCGCTCGGGCCTGATCGATTTCCAGGCGCTGCTCGACAGCCAGCGCGCGCGGCTGTCCAGCCAGGACGCCGCCGCCGCCGCGCGCGCCGCGCGGGCCAGCGCCACTATCCAGCTCTACAAGGCGCTGGGCGGCGGCTGGCAGATGGCGCCGATCCCCGCGCCGGGGCCCTATGAAGGCGGCAGCAGGCCCGCCCAACCGCAACGAGAGTCCGAATGACCGAGCCCGAAAAGCAGCCCCAGCAGGATCTTGACGAGTTCCTCGGCGTCGAGCCGACCTCGCCGCGCGCGACCCTGTTCCGCCGCATCGGCATCGGCCTCGCCATCCTCGTCGTGCTGGTCATCCTTTGGCGGCTGATCTTCGGCGGCGACGACAAGGCCGCCTATGCGACGCGGCCGGTCGAGCGCGGCGACCTGACCGTGGTCGTCTCGGCGACCGGCAATCTCGCGCCGACCAACCAGGTCGAGGTCGGCTCCGAACAGTCGGGCACCGTCACCGATGTCTATGTCGACAATAATGACCGGGTGCGGAAGGGCCAGCTGCTCGCCCGGCTCGATACCTCGCGGCTCCAGGATGCGGTGAATCAGGCAGCGGCCGGGCTGGCCTCCGCTCAGGCCTCGGTTGAGCAGGCCGAGGCGACGGCGCAGCAGGCGCGCGCCACGTTGCGACGACAGGAACAGGTCTGGCGACTATCGGGCGGAAAGGTGCCCTCGGCCACCGAGCTGGACGTCGCGCGGGCCGATGCCGCCCGCGCGGCGGCCGGCGTTTCCACCGCGCGCGCCGCGGTCGATCAGGCGCGGGCCAGCCTGTCCTCGGCGCAGACCGCGCTTTCCAAAGCCTTCATCAAGTCGCCGGTCAATGGCCAGGTACTGTCGCGCTCGATCGAGCCCGGCCAGACCGTCGCCGCCTCGCTCAACGCGCCGGTGCTGTTCACCATCGCCGAGGATCTGCGCCAGATGCGGCTCGAGGTGAAGGTCGACGAGGCCGATGTCGGCCAGGTGAAGAAGGGACAGAAGGCCAGCTTCATCGTCGATGCCTTTCCGGGCCGTACCTTCCCGGCGACGATCGAGCGGGTGGATGTCGGCGCCAACGCCACCGGCAGCGGCACTTCCAGCGCGTCGGGTTCGTCGGGCACCGCCAGTGGCAGCACCAGCGGCGTGGTGGCCTATACGGCGCGGCTGACCGTCTCGAACACCGATGGGCTGCTCCGCCCGGGCATGACCGCGACCGCCGACATCGTCACCATGGAGAAGAAGAACGTCCTGCTCGTGCCCGCCGCGGCGCTGCGCTTCTCGCCCGATCGCCAGCGTGCCGGCAGCGGTGGCAGCGGCGGGCTGACCAGCGTGCTGGCGCCTCGTCCGATGCGGCGCGGCGGCAATCGCGCCGATCGCGAGGCGGCGATCGGGCGCGGCAGCAAGCAGACCGTCTATGTGGTCGGCGAGGCGGGCGACAAGCCGCAGCCGGTGGAGATTACGGTCGGTGAGAGCAATGGCAGCCAGGCCGAGGTGGTCGGCGGCAAGCTGACCGAGGGGACGCAGGTCGTGATCGGCCAATATGCGGCGGGCGGTCAGGGTGGCGGTTCGGGCGGCGGCGGGGGCGGCCAGGGCGGCGGGCAGCGGCGCAATGCCCAGCAATGACATCGCCATAGGCGAGACACTGATCTCGCTGCGCGGGATCACCAAGGTCTTCGGGGAGGGCGCGACCGCCTTCGCCGCGCTGAAGGGCGTCGACATCGACATCAAGCGTGGCGATTTCGTCGCGGTGATGGGCCCGTCCGGTTCGGGCAAGTCGACGACGATGAACATCCTCGGCTGCCTCGACGTGCCGACCGAAGGGCAGTTCCTGTTTCGCGGCCACCATGTCGAGAGCCTTGAGCGGGACCAGCGCGCGCTGCTCCGCCGCCGCTATCTCGGCTTCGTCTTCCAGGGCTTCAACCTGCTCGCCCGCACCACCGCGCTCGAGAATGTCGAGCTGCCGCTGGTCTATCGCGGCGAGGAGAAGGCGAAGCGCCACGAACTGGCGATGGCCGCGCTCGACAAGGTCGGCCTCGCCGAATGGTGGGATCATACCCCCGCCGAGTTGTCGGGCGGCCAGCAGCAGCGTGTCGCCATCGCCCGCGCCATCGTCACCCATCCCGATGTCCTCCTCGCCGACGAACCGACCGGCAATCTCGACACCGAACGCTCGATCGAGATCATGGAACTGCTTACCGACCTCAACCGCAACAGCGGCATCACCGTGCTGATGGTGACGCACGAGGCGGACATGGCGGCCTTTGCCCACACCGTGATCCACTTCCGCGACGGCCTGGTCGAGCGGATCGAGGAGAATGGCAAGCAGGGGGTGAAGGCGTGATGATCATCCTCCATCGTCGCCCCGGCGGAGGCCGGGGCCGCAACGGGCTCAAGCGCGCCCTTGCCTCTTGCGGCCCCGGCCTCCGCCGGGGCGACGGCATTCGGCTGGGCCGCTTCTGATGTGGGCCACCACCTTCCTCCTCGCCATCCGCGAGATTCGGCGCCATCTGCTGCGCTCCTTCCTGACGATCCTCGGCATCGTCATCGGGGTCTGGGCGGTCGTCACCATGGTCACGCTCGGCAACGGCGCCACCCAGGCGGTGAAGGCGCAGATTTCCAGCCTCGGCGCCAATGTGCTGCAGGTCCGCCCCGGCCAGGGCTTCGGGCGCGGCGGCGGCGGGCCGCAGCCGCCCGATTTCAAGATCGAGGATCTCGACGCGATCCGCACCCAGATCGTCGGCGTCACGGCGGTCGCCCCGCTGGTCCAGTCGACCGGCACGGCGGTGTTCAATGCCGCCAACTGGTCGACCACGGTGAACGGCACCAACCGGGAATATTTCGTCGCCCAGCCCTGGGTCTTCACCGGCGGCCGCCCCTTCAACGCGGCGGAGGAACAGGCCGGCAAGGCGGTGTGCATCATCGGCAACACCGTGCGCAGCCGCCTGTTCCGGGGCGTCGATCCGGTCGGGCAGCGCTTCCGGATCAAGAATATCTCGTGCGAGATCATCGGCACGCTCGCGTCCAAGGGGCAGGGCGGCTTCGGCAATGATCAGGACGATATCGTGCTGATGCCGTACAAGGCGGTGCAGCGCCGGATGACCGGCAATCGCGACGTCCGCACGATCATGGTCTCGGTCGACGATCGCTATGACAGCCAGCAGGTCCAGTCCTCGCTGCGCGATCTGCTGCGCGATCGGCGCCACCTCGCGGCGGGCGCCGACGATGATTTCAACATCTTCGACACCCGCCAGATCAGCGATACCCTGTCGGGCACCACCCAGATCCTCACTTCGCTGCTCGGCGCGGTGGCGGCGGTCAGCCTGTTGGTCGGTGGCATCGGCATCATGAACATCATGCTCGTCTCGGTGACCGAGCGGACCCGCGAGATCGGCATCCGCCTCGCCATCGGCGCCGTCGCGCGGGAGGTGCTGCTCCAGTTCCTGGTCGAGGCGGTGACGCTCGCCTGCCTGGGCGGCCTGCTCGGCCTGTTCCTCGCGCTGATATCGACGCTGATCCTCGCGCCGGTGCTGCAGGTGCCCTTCATCTTCGATCCAAAGATCAACCTGATCGCCTTCGTCTTCTCGGCGCTGATCGGGGTGGTGTTCGGCTATTTCCCGGCGCGCCGCGCGGCGTCGCTCAACCCGATCGAGGCGCTGCGGCACGAATGAGACAGTTCCCGATACGGTGCCGCGACGCGGGCATTTCTTCACCCCTCCCCTTCAGGGGAGGGGTTGGGGGTGGGGCCTCGCCTCCTTCCCACGATGGTCTCCGTGAGACTCGCACGCCCCACCCCAACCCCTCCCCTGAAGGGGAGCGGCAAACGGCCTTCGGGCCTCTGATATTGGGTATGATTCTGGTGGCCGCCATGGCATCTCCCGCGCTCGCCAGGCGCGAGACGGTGCCGCAAGTCTGTCCCGCTCCGGTCAAGCCGGCATTGTTCCTGTCGCCGATGGGCGAGCCTTTCCGGCCGCAGGGCGACGCGGACGATCCGGTAAAACGCTGGTTCGACCAGGCCGACCGCAATGGCGACGGCAAGCTCACGGTCGGCGAACTGATGCTCGATGCCGACCGCTTCTTCGTGACGCTCGACAAGGATCGCAATGGGGAACTGCTGCCCGACGAGGTCCACGCCTATGAGCAGGATGTCGCGCCCGAGATACGCCTCTACCAGCGCCGGCCCGAGCCCGCCGCCGATGGCGCGAAGAAGGGGGACGGCCGCGATCGGCCCCGTCCGGAACGCCGCCGCGGCAACCAGCCGATCGGCGCCTATGCCGAAGGGGTGATGGGGGCGGGCCGCTATGCCTTCCTCAACATCCCCAATCCGGTCGCGGCCGCCGACAGCGATTTCAACCGCGCGATCAGCCAGCGCGAATTCGGGGCCGCCGCCGCGGCGCGCTTCGCCGATCTCGATCCCCGGCAGACCAAGGCGCTGGCCCTGGCCCAGCTGCCCAGGACGCCCGCCCAGCAGGCCGCCAACGCTGTCTGCCTCGCCCGGCTCAAGGAAAAGCGGAAATGAATGGTCCCAATCCGCTGATCCTGGTGGTTGATGACGACGCCGATCTGCGCACCCTGATCACCGATTTCCTGCGCGCCAACGGCCTGCGCGTCGAAAGCGCCGCCGATGGCGCCGAGATGGACGCGCGCATCGCGGCCGAGCGGCCCGACCTGATCGTGCTCGACCTGATGATGCCGGGCGAGGATGGCCTGTCGATCCTGCGCCGGGTCAGGAAGCCGGGCGGCCCCGCCATCATCATGCTCTCGGCGATGGGCGAGGATACCGATCGGATCATCGGGCTGGAGGTCGGCGCCGACGATTATCTCCCCAAGCCGTGCAACCCGCGCGAACTGCTTGCCCGCATTCGCGCGGTGCTGCGCCGGCGCGGGGAGGAGGGCGGCAATGGCATCGGGGCCGGCGGTGCGGTGCGCCGCTTCGGCCCGTGGACGCTCGATATCGTCCAGCGCGAGGTTCGCCGCGTCGATGCTCCGCCCGCGCCGCTCACCGATGCCGAGTTCCGCGTCCTCGCCGCCTTTCTCGATCGGCCCCAGCGGGTGCTGAGCCGCGATCAGCTGATCGAGGCGGGCAAGGGCATCGACAGCGACGTGTTCGATCGCGCGATCGACGTGACGATCAGCCGGCTGCGCAAGAAGCTCGGCCCCGACGATCCGATCCGCACGATCCGCAACGAAGGCTATATGTTCACCCTCCGGGTCGAGGGCGAATAGATGATCGCGCGGGGGCCGGGCCTTTCGATCTTCTGGCAGACGCTGCTGCTGCTGCTCGCCAGCATCGCGGTGGTGTTCGTGGTGACGGTTGCGCTTTTCGTCTGGTCGCCGCCGCCGCGTCCCGATTTCAACAGCCTCTCGGACATCGCCGAGGCACTGTCGGGTCGCAGGATTCCGCGCGAACGATCGTGGAAGGTGTTGGTCGTTCCCCGCGACGAGGGGCGGCATCTCCAGCTTCGCCCCGAGCGCCCGGACTTCGAGGAGCGCCAGCGCGAGCGGCGGCTGAGCGTGGTTGAACATCCGGCGCCGCCCGTCCCGGATCGTGACATGGTCAGCTCACCGGCCTTCTCGATCCGGCTGGCCGATCGGATCGGCGTGCCGGTCGACGACGTCCGCCTCTATTTCGAACCAGACCAGAGCAGCAACCTGCCCTTCCGGACGCGCGGCGATCGCCGCGTGATCGTCCGTCGCGGCGAGCCCCTGTTCTTCGATACGGTGGTCGCTGGCCTCCGGACGGAGAGCGGCTGGCGCGTCGTCCGCACGCCGCCCCGCGCCTGGATCGCTCCGTGGCAGAAGCGCGCCCTGATGCTGTTCGGGATCAGCCTGCTCGTCGTCATCCCCTTCGCCTGGTTCTTCGCGCGCGCTCTCGCCAAGCCGATCCGCCGCATCGCCGACGCCGCGGATCGGATGGGTGCCAATCCCCAGGCCCCATTGATTACCGAGGAAGGGCCAGCCGAGCTGCGCGTCACCGCCCATGCGCTCAACCGGATGCAGCAGCGCCTCTCGGCCTATCTGACCGAGCGGACCAACATGATCGGCGCGATCGCCCATGATCTGCGCACCCCGCTCGCCCGCATCGCCTTCCGCATCGAGACCGCCCCCGACGAGATGCGGGAGAAGGTGCAGGGCGATATCGAGCAGATGCGCGCGATGATCGCCGCGACGATCTCTTTCGTGCGTGCCACCGGCACTGTGAACCGGATCGAGCCGGTCGCGCTCGATCGGCTGCTGGGCGATCTCGCCGCCGCCGAGGAAGAGGTCGGCCGGCCGGTCGCGCTGGGCCCCGTCGAGCCTGTCGAGGTGGACGGCGACCCGATGGCGCTGCGCCGCCTATTCCAGAATCTGGTCGATAACGGCGTCGCCTATGGCGGCGGCGTCGAGATCGCCGTCGCCCGCCATGGCGACGAGGCCGAGATACGCATATCGGATCGCGGCCCCGGCCTGCCCGAACGCCAGCTGGAGGCGATGTTCCAGCCCTTCGAGCGCGGCGAGCCCTCGCGCAACCGCGCCACCGGCGGGATCGGCCTCGGCCTCAGCATCGCGCGCGCCATCGCCCAGGAACATGGCGGCAGCCTGGTCCTCGCGAATCGCATCGGCGGCGGGCTGGAGGCGATCTGCCGGCTGCCGATCCGCTCCTAGGCTTTGCCGGGCGGAACGATCGCCCGACATGGTTCTTCATTCTCGCGAAACCGGGAATCCCTGGACGGCGTCCGGCCCGGCTGAAAGCGGCCCCTTTTCGTTGACTCCCGCTTTAACGGGAACGACGTTTCGGAAATGTCGGTAGTCGACACGGCTTGGAACCGAACCGGGCCTGTTGTAATTTTATTCCAACCGGCTATAGACCGGATATGGGTCAGTATTGCTGACCAACTTTAGGTGTGAGGATCAGCGCATGACAGGCCGCAATCTGCCGCCGCTTTCGCTCCATGTGCCCGAACCGGCCTTCCGGCCGGGCGACGCAGTCGACTATAGCGATTTCGAGATGCCGGTCGCCGGCGCGGTCCGTCGCCCCGGGATCGACGTCCAGCCGGCTGATATCCGCGACATGCCTTATGAGATGGTCCGGGTGCTCGACGATGACGGCCGGGCGCAGGGCCCGTGGGATCCGCGCCTCGCGCCGGAAACCCTGCTCAAGATCCTTCGCTCGATGGCGCTGACCCGCGCCTTCGACGATCGGCTGTTCCGCGCCCACCGCCAGGGCAAGACCAGCTTCTACATGAAATGCCTGGGCGAGGAGGCAACCTCGGTCGCCGCCGCCCATGCACTCGCCTATGACGATATGTGCTTCCCCAGCTATCGCCAGCAGGGCCTGCTGATCGCACGCGACTGGCCGATCGTCGACATGATCAACCAGATCTTCTCGAACCGCGCCGACCGGCTGAAGGGCCGCCAGCTCCCGATCATGTATTCGTCGAGAGAAGCGAGCTTCTTCTCGATCTCGGGCAACCTCACCACCCAATATCCGCAGGCGGTGGGCTGGGCGATGGCGAGCGCGGCGCGCGGCGACACCCGGATCGCCGCCAGCTGGTGCGGCGAGGGCTCGACCGCCGAGGGCGATTTCCACTCGGCGCTCACCTTCGCCGCCGTCTATCGCGCGCCCGTCATCCTCAACGTCATCAACAACCAGTGGGCGATCTCGTCCTTCTCGGGCTTTGCGGGTGCCGAGGCGACCACCTTCGCGGCGCGTGCGATCGGCTATGGCATCGCCGGGCTGCGCGTCGACGGCAATGACGCGCTCGCTGTCTATGCCGCCACCCAATGGGCCGCCGATCGTGCCCGCGGGAACCACGGCCCGACCCTGATCGAGCATTTCACCTATCGCGCCGAGGGCCATTCGACCTCGGACGACCCGAGCAAATACCGCTCGGCTGAGGAGGGGGTGAAATGGCCGCTCGGCGATCCGATCGCCCGGCTCAAGAAGCATGTCATCGCGCTCGGCATCTGGGATGAGGAGCGCCACGCCGCGATGGACAAGGAACTCGCCGAACAGGTCCGCGCCGCGCAGAAGGAAGCCGAGAAGAACGGCATCCTCGCCGACGGCCTCAAGCAGAGCTTCGATTCGATGTTCGAGGACGTGTTCGAGGAGATGCCCTGGCATCTGCGCGAGCAGCAGAGGCAGATGCTCGAAGAGCGTCGGGCGGCAGGGATATGATGAACCTTCTCTCCCCCGTCGCCCCGGCGGAGGCCGGGGCCGTAACCGGCCAGCGCGCAACCTGTACTTTTGCGGCCACGGCCTCCGCTGCGGCGCCGCTGTCGGCAAGGACGATTCCGTGACCGAAACCCGCACCATGAACATGATCCAGGCGATCACCTCCGCGCTCGACGTGGCGCTCAGCCGCGACGACACGACGGTCGTGCTGGGCGAGGATGTCGGCTATTTCGGCGGCGTCTTCAAGGCGACCGAGGGCCTGCAGAAGAAGTACGGCAAGACCCGCGTCTTCGACACGCCGATCAACGAATGCGGCATCGTCGGCGTCGCGGTCGGCATGGCCACCTACGGCCTGCGCCCGATCCCGGAGATACAGTTCGCCGACTATATCTATCCGGGCCTCGACCAGCTCGTCTCCGAAGCGGCCCGCCTGCGCTACCGCTCGGCCGGGGAATATACCGCGCCGATCACGGTGCGCACCCCGTTCGGCGGCGGCATCTTCGGCGGCCAGACCCATAGCCAGAGCCCGGAGGCGCTGTTCACCCATGTCGCCGGGCTGAAGACGGTGATCCCGTCCAACCCCTATGACGCCAAGGGCCTGCTGATCGCCGCGATCGAGGATAATGATCCGGTCATCTTCTTCGAGCCCAAGCGCATCTACAACGGCCCGTTCGACGGCCATTATGATCGCCCGGTCCAGCCGTGGAGCAAGTTCGCCGAAAGCGCGGTGCCCGGAGGCCATTACACCGTCCCGCTCGGCAAGGCCCGCACCGTCCGAGAGGGCAATGACATCACCATCCTCGCCTATGGCACGATGGTCCATGTCGCGCTGGGCGTGATCGCCGAGAGCGGCATCGACGCCGAACTGATCGACCTCAGGACCCTCGTCCCGCTCGACATGGCGACGATCGAGGCGTCGGTGAAGAAGACCGGCCGCTGCGTCGTCGTGCATGAGGCGACGAAGACCGGCGGCTTCGGCGCCGAACTGTCAGCGCTGGTCCAGGAACATTGCTTCCATTCGCTGGAGGCCCCCGTCCAGCGCGTCACCGGCTGGGACACGCCTTATCCCCACAGCCTTGAATGGGCCTATTTCCCCGGGCCCGTCCGTCTCACCGAGGCGCTCAAGCGCGTCATGCAGGATTGATCGACATGGGCAGCTACAGCTTCAAATT
Organism: Rhizorhabdus dicambivorans; assembly: GCF_002355275.1. Classification (NCBI taxonomy): domain Bacteria; kingdom Pseudomonadati; phylum Pseudomonadota; class Alphaproteobacteria; order Sphingomonadales; family Rhizorhabdaceae; genus Rhizorhabdus; species Rhizorhabdus dicambivorans. Next base: position 887,194 of record NZ_CP023449.1, read on the forward strand.
GCCGGACATCGGCGAAGGCATCGCCGAGGCGGAGATTGTCGCCTGGCACGTCGCGGTGGGCGATGTGGTCGAGGAAGACGCGCCGCTCGCCGACGTGATGACCGACAAGGCGACCGTCGAGATGACCTCCCCGGTCGCCGGCAAGGTGGTGAGGATCGCGGGCGAGGCCGGCGAGATGATCGCGATCGGCTCGGTGCTGGCCGAGTTCGAGGTCGAGGGCGATGTGGCGGTCGAGCCCGAGCCGGCGCCTGCGGTCGAGACGGCGCCCAACGAGGCGGCGCAGGTGGTGAAACCGGAACCGAACCCTTCTCCCTCTCCCCTCCGGGGAGAGGGCGGGGAGAGGGGCAGTGCTGGGGATTCCAGCGCTGCGCCCGTCTCCACGTCGGCCCCTCTCCCCGGAGGGGAGAGGGAAGAGAAGCGCGTCCTCGCCTCCCCCGCCGTACGCCAGCGCGCGAAGAACCTCGGCATCGACCTCGCCCAGGTGAAGACCGCCGAGGACGGCCGCGTCCGCCACGCCGATCTCGACGCCTTCCTCAGCTACAATGCCGGCGGCGGCTACCGCCCGGCTGGCAGCGCCCGCGCCGACGAGCAGGTCAAGGTGATCGGCCTCAGGCGCCGCATCGCCGAGAATATGGCGGCGGCCAAGCGCGCCATCCCGCACTTCACCTATGTCGAGGAGATCGACGTCACCAAGCTGGAGGAGCTGCGCGCCGACCTTAACGCCACGCGCGGCGCCAAGCCCAAGCTCACCATGCTGCCGCTGCTCATCACCGCGATCTGCAAGACCATTCCCCAATTCCCGATGATCAACGCCCGCTATGACGACGAGGCGGGGATCGTCACCCGCTCGGGCGCGGTCCATCTCGGCATGGCGACCCAGACCGATGGCGGGCTGATGGTGCCGGTGATCCGCGACGCGCAGGACCGCAACGTCTGGCAGTTGGCGACCGAGATCGTCCGCCTCGCGGATGCCGCGCGCACCGGCAAGGCGACGTCCGCGGAACTGTCGGGCTCCACCCTCACCATCACCTCGCTCGGCCCGCTCGGCGGCATCGCCACCACCCCGGTCATCAACCGCCCCGAGGTGGCGATCATCGGCCCGAACAAGGTGGTAGAACGCCCGGTGTTCCGCGATGGCCAGGTCGTCGCCGCCAAGCTGATGAACCTGTCGATCAGCTGTGACCACCGGGTCGTCGACGGCTGGGACGCCGCCAGCTACGTCCAGGCGCTGAAACGGCTGATCGAGACCCCGGCGCTGCTGTTCGTCGATTGAACCGAACCAACCAGACCGTCGCCCCGGCGGAGGCCGGGGCCGCCATGAAGGGGAAGCTGCCCTTGCCGCTGACGGCCCCGGCCTCCGCCGGGGCGACGGACTCGGCTTGCCTAGTCCCGCTTCACGAGGCTAGAGAGCCCGCCACTCAACGATAGATTCAGGACAGGACGGCAATGGCCGGTCATAGCAAATTCAAGAACATCATGCACCGCAAGGGCGCGCAGGATAAGAAGCGTTCGGCGCTCTTCTCCAAGCTCAGCCGCGAGATCACCGTGGCGGCGCGGATGGGCCTGCCCGATCCGAACATGAACGCGCGCCTGCGCCAGGCGGTCATCACCGCGCGCAAGGAAGGCCTGCCCAAGGACAATATCGAGCGATCGATCAACAAGGCCTCGGGCGGCGATGCGGCCAATTATGAAGAGATCCGCTATGAGGGCTTCGGCCCCGGCGGCGTCGCGCTGATCATCGAGGCGCTCACCGACAACCGCAACCGCACCGCCACCAACGTCCGCACCGCCGTCTCGAAGAATGGCGGCAATCTCGGCGCGGGCGGCTCGGTCAGCCATGGCTTCGACCGGCTCGGCCTGATCAGCTACGGCCCCGCCGCGGGCGATGCGGAGAAGGTGTTCGAAGCCGCGCTCGAAGCCGGCGCCGACGACGTCTCCTCGTCAGAGGACGGCCACGAGATCTGGACCGCGCAGGACGCGCTGCATGAAGTCGCCAAGGCGCTCGAACCGGTGCTCGGCGAACCCGACGGCGCCAAGCTCGCCTGGCGCCCGCAGACGATGGTAACGGTGGGCGAGGAGGATGCCGCCAAGCTCCTCAAGCTGATCGACGCGCTCGACGACGACGACGACGTCCAGACCGTCTGGGGCAATTACGACGTCCCCGAAGAGGTGATGGCGAAGCTGGGTTAAGGGCGATCTTCGCGGCTGTGCCACAGCCGCAGGATCGTGATCGTAGTGTCCGCTATCTCATAGCGCATTTCATAGCGACCGACTTTGATCCGCCGCACCTCGCGAGGCAGATAGAGGTCGAGCTTTTCGCCAAGACGTGGAAAGTCGATCAGCCTGCCCGGCGCTCGCCCCATTTGTTGCAGCATTCGCGCGGCGGCCTCGGGGGCGTCAGGGGCCAGAAATGCATGTAGCCGCGCGAGATCAGTGACCGCCTGGTTCGACCACTCAATTTTCATTTGATGGGCGGCGGCAGCGGCTCGCTCGTGCCGAGGCTATCGACCCAACGAAGCACCGTCTCATGATCGATCACGCGGCCGGCATCGACATCTGCCAAGCCTTCAAGCGTCATGCGATGGCGTTCCTCCTCAAGATCGACCCATGCTGCCAAGGCCTGCTTCACCACCCAGCCTCGTGATCGCTCGAGCCGTGAGGCCATCGCCTCGACTTTTTCTGCCAAATCGACAGGCACATGTGCCGTAAGCACTTTGGTTGCTTCGTTCATGATCGCCTCCATTGATTAAAATATAATCATCTTCAATCAGAAGCAATCACGGTCTTTTCGCTTCACAAAGCGCGCGGGGTGCGCAAGAAGAACATCTTATGAACATGGGCGCTCTGCATACATGATCCTGATGGGCTTCGATCCGGGCCTCGGCACCACCGGCTGGGGGGTGATCGCGGCCGATGGCAATCGGCTCAGCCACATCGCCAACGGCCAGATCAAGACCGAGCCGTCGATGGAATTGTCGCGGCGGCTTTCGCTGCTGCACAGCGCGCTGGCGGAGGTGATCCGCGGCTACCGGCCCGAGGCGGCGGCGGTTGAGGAGGTGCTGGGCAACTCGAACGCCCAGTCGACCCTGAAGCTCGGCCAGGCGCGCGGCGTGGTGCTGCTGTCGGCCGCGCTCGCGGAGGTCAGCGTCGGCGAATATCATCCCTCGGTGGTCAAGAAGGCGGTGGTCGGCACCGGCGGGGCGGAGAAGCGGCAGGTGCAGGCGATGGTCCAGGTCCTCCTTCCCGGCGCGAAGCTCGCCGGCCCCGACGCCGCCGATGCGCTTGCGGTCGCCATCACCCATGCCCACCATCTCGCCACGGCGCGGGCGATGCGGAGGATCGTCGCATGATCGCGCGGCTCAGGGGCATATTGGCGGAAAGCGCCGCCGACCATGCCGTGCTCGACGTCCAGGGCGTCGGCTATCTGGTCTGGTGCTCGGCCCGCACATTGTCGGCGATCGGGGAGGTCGGCGGCGACGTGCTGCTGTTCACCGAGATGCAGGTGCGCGAGGACGCGATCACCCTCTACGGCTTCGGCTCGGCGGGCGAACGCGATGCCTTCCGCCTGCTCACCAGTGTTCAGGGCGTCGGCGGCCGGGTCGCGCTGGCGATCCTCTCGGTGCTCGACGCGGGTGAACTGTCCCGGGCGGTGGCGAGCGGCGACAAGGCGATGATCGCCCGCGCCAACGGCGTCGGCCCCAAGCTCGCCATGCGCATCGTCAACGAACTGAAGGACAAGATGGGCGGGGTGGCGATCGGCCCCGCCGGCGCTCCCGTCGCCGCCGCCAAGGGCGGGACCGCGAACGACGCGCTGTCGGCACTCGCCAATCTCGGCTTCAAGCCCGCCGAGGCCAGCGCCGCGGTCGGCGCAGCGATCGAGGAACTGGGTGAGGGCGCGACATTGGATGCGGTTGTCAGACTCGCATTGAGGAAGGCGGCGAAATAGGCATCTTCCTCCCTTTCCCGCTTTCGCGGGAGAGGGGCGGGGTGAGGGTCTTCTTCTTGGAGGCGCTCGTCCGGCCAGCGGATAGGAAGATGAGGAAGAAAGACCCTCACCCAACCCTCTCCCGCGAAGGCGGGAGAGGGCTATAAGGGATAAGATGACCGACACCGATCGCCTCCTCTCCGGCAGCCGCCGCCCCGACGACATCGATGCCGCGCTGCGGCCGAAGTCGCTCGACGAGTTCGTCGGCCAGCAGGCGGCGCGCGACAATCTGCGCGTGTTCATCGAGGCGGCCCGCAAGCGCGGCGACGCGCTCGATCATGTCCTGTTCTTCGGCCCGCCCGGCCTCGGCAAGACCACGCTCGCCCAGATCATCGCCAAGGAGATGGGGGCGGGCTTCCGCGCCACCTCGGGGCCCGTCATCGCCAAGTCGGGCGATCTCGCCGCGCTGCTCACCAATCTGGAGGACGGCGACGTCCTGTTCATCGACGAGATCCACCGCCTCCAGCCGCAGGTCGAGGAGGTGCTCTATCCGGCGATGGAGGATCGCGCGCTCGATCTGATGATCGGGGAGGGCCCCTCGGCGCGCAGCGTGCGGATCGATCTGCCGCGCTTCACCCTGGTCGGCGCCACCACCCGCCAGGGGCTGATAACCAACCCCTTGCGCGATCGCTTCGGCATCCCGATCCGCCTGCAATTCTACACGGTCGAGGAACTGGAGCGGGTGGTCAGCCGCGCCGCCCGGCTGCTTGACCTGCCGATCGCCCCCGACGGCGCGATGGAGATCGCCCGGCGCGCGCGCGGCACGCCGCGCATCTCTGGGCGGCTGCTGCGCCGGGTGCGCGACTTCGCCAATGTGCTGGGTGCAGAGATCGTCGATGCCAAGCTTGCCGATCAGGCGCTCAACCGGCTGGAGGTGGACGCGCTCGGCCTCGACGCGATGGACCGTCGCTACCTCCACATGATCGCCGACATCTATCGTGGCGGCCCGGTCGGGGTGGAGACGCTTGCGGCGGGCCTGTCCGAGCCGCGCGACACGATCGAGGACGTGATCGAGCCCTATCTGATCCAGCTCGGCCTGATCGCACGGACCGCGCGCGGCCGCTGCCTCAACGGGCGCGGCTGGAAGCATCTCGGCCTGAACCCCCCGCCCGAGGCGGGGCAGGACGGCCTGTTCGACGGGGTGTGATGCACTATCCGTCACCCCAGCGCAGGCTGGGGTCCATGTCTGCTTCCTCCTCGGATGCGGTCTCCTGTGATGAGAGGCATGGATCCCAGCCGTCGCTGGGATGACGTTTGCGTGGGGTGAACCGCATAAAAATACGGCTTGGGGGATTCATTTCGCGTCCCGATCCCGTACACAGGCGTTCGACATGCCTGAAACCCCCTATTCCGGCCGCTTCGAAGCGGGAGAGCATCGCTTCGCGCTGCGCGTCTATTTCGAGGATACCGATGCCGGCGGGGTCGTTTACCACGCCAGCTACCTGCGCTTCATGGAACGGGCCCGCAGCGACATGATGCGGCTGGCCGGGGTCGATCAGCGCGGCGCGATGGAGCGCGGCGAGGGTAATTATGTCGTGTACGAAATGAACATCCGCTATCGCGCTCCGGCGCGGCTCGATGACGAGCTGCTGGTGATCAGCCGGGTCGGGAATATGCACGGCGCCCAGTGCGTCGTTCATCAGAGGGTCATGCGGGGGGCGGAAATGGTGGTCGAGGCCGACGTGTCGGTCGCGCTGATCGGGCCGGGGGGGCGGCCGAAGCGCCAGCCCCGCGCCTTGATCGAGACCTTTGAACGCCTAAGAACTGAAGACTGAAAGGGACGGGCAGAAACTGATGATGCAGGACGTAGCGGTTGCCGCATCCACCTCGGCGCTCTCGCCGATCGCGCTGTTCCTCCAGGCGGATATCGTCGTCAAGTCGGTGATGATCGGCCTGCTGCTGGCCAGCGTCTGGACCTGGACGATCATCCTGTCGGGCAGCATGGCCCTCGGCCGCGCGCTCAAGAGCAGCAAGGGTTTCGAGGCCGATTTCTGGAAGTCCGAGGATATCGACAAATTCTACGAAGGCCCCGGCCGGCAGGATATCCCCGCCGCCAAGGTCTTCTCGGCCGGGGTCGCCGAATGGCGCCGCTCGGTGCGCACCGGCAAGCCGGTCGATCGCGACGGCACCCGCATGCGGCTCGCCAATGCGATGGGTGCGGCGGCGGGGGCGGAGATAGACCGGCTCTCGGACCGACTCAACATCCTCGCCACGGTCGGCTCGGTCGCGCCTTTCGTCGGGCTGTTCGGCACGGTCTGGGGCATCATGCGCAGCTTCACCGATATCGCCGCCTCGCAGAACACCTCATTGGGCGTCGTCGCCCCCGGCATCGCCGAGGCGTTGTTCGCCACCGCGTTGGGCCTGTTCGCCGCGATCCCGGCGGTGATCGCCTATAACCGGCTGCTGCATAAGATTTCGAAGATCGAGGGTCAGCTCCACCGCTTCGGCGACGCGATCCACATGACGCTGAGCCGCGAGCTGGAGCGCGCATAATGGGCATGGGCCCGGTATCCGGACGAGGCAGCCGCCGCGCGCCGATGGCGGACATCAACGTCACGCCGCTGGTCGACGTGATGCTGGTGCTGCTGATCATCTTCATGGTGACGGCGCCGCTGATGCTGGCGGGCGTGCCGGTCGACCTGCCCGAAAGCTCGGCGGGCGCGCTCGATCAGGAGAAGGAGCCGGTCCAGGTTTCGCTCGATGGCGAAGGCAAGCTCTATCTCGACGAGCAGGAAGTGCAGATGTCGGCGATGGACGCCCGCTTCGCGGAGATCGCCGCGAAGTCCGGCACCGGCAAGGATGGCCCGCAGGTCTTCCTGCGCGCCGATCGCGCGCTCGACTATGGCCGGGTGATGGCGGTGATGGGCGCGCTGAACCATGCCGGTCTCAACAAGGTCGCGCTGGTCACCATGGGTGAGAGCAAGTCGCCGTGAACAGGGCGGAAGGTGCAGGCTTCGGGCTTTCGGTCGCAGGGCATATCGCGCTGCTGGCCATCCTGTCGCTGAACCTGATGAGCGTGCGCGAGATGCCCAGGCTCAGCGAGCCGATGGACGTGATGCTGGTCGACGAGGCCGGCCTGGTCTCGGCCGCGCCCGAGATGTCGAGGGAGCCGCCCCAGGCGTCGCAGGCGCCCGAGGTCGCGCCGGAGATCGTCGAGGCGCCCCCGCCCGAACCGACCCCGGCCCCACCCAAGCCGGCCCCGGCGCCGCCCAAACCCGCGCCGACGCCCAAGCCCGCGCCCAAGGCGAAGCCGGTCCCGCCCGCACCGCCCAGCAAGCCCGCTCCCGCCAGGCCGGCGCCGCCCGCCACCGCGAAGGCCAAGCCCAAGGCCACCTCGCTCGGCAGCGACTTCCTGGCCGGCATCCCGGTCGAGAAATCGACCGGCAAGGCGACGGCGCCCCGCGTGGCGGCGCTCAGCCCGATCCAGATGAACGGCCTTTCGTCGCTCATCGCGAGCCAGGTGAAGCCCTGCTACACCATCCCCACCGGCACGGCCGGCGCGGAGTCGATCGTCAGCCGCGTGCGCCTGCGGCTCAAGCCCGACGGATCGATCAAGGTCGCGCCCGAGGTAACCGGCAATAGCGGCGTCAGCCCCGCCAATGGGCGCTACAAGGACCAGATGAATGAAGCCGCCCGCCGCGCCTTGCAGCGCTGCGCGCCCTACAAGCTCCCCGCCGAACTTTACGAGGGCGGCTGGGAAGACATCATCTTCAACTTCCGCCCGAGCCAGATCGGAGCGTGACGGATTTGACTTATACCCCCGCTTTCGGGTCTAAAGCCCGAACAGGGGCAAAGGAGACGAACATGCGCCTTCGCCTGACCCTGTCCTGCTTGTGCCTGGCGCTCTTCGCGGCGCCGGCGGCCGCCCAGCTCGAGGTCGACATCACCGGCGGCATCGCCCAGCCGATGCCGATCGCCATCCCCGGCATGCCGACGCCCTCGGTCGCCAGCACGCCCGCGGGCGACACCGCCGATCTCGGTCAGCGCGTCGCCGAGGTCATCACCAACGATCTCAAGAACAGCGGCCTGTTCCGCCCGCTGCCCAAAAGCGCGCTGCAGACCGTCACTCACCCGCAGGTCACCGCGCCCGACTACACCTTCTGGACGCAGAGCGGCGCGCAGGCGCTGGTTCAGGGATATGTTCAGCGCAATGATGACGGCACTCTCACGATAGGCTGTTATCTCTATGACGTGCTTGCCAAGGGCGAGCTGACCCGGTCGGGATGGGCGCTCCAGGCTCGTGATTGGCGGCGTGGTGCGCACAAATGCGCCGATCTCATTTATTCGCGACTCACCGGTGAAGGCCCCTATTTCGACAGCCGCGTCGTCTATGTGTCGGAAACCGGCCCCAAGACCAAGCGCATCAAGCGGCTCGCGATCATGGATCAGGACGGCGCCAACCACCGCTTCCTGACCAACGGCCAGACGATCGTGCTGACGCCGCGCTTCGCGCCCAACCAGCAGACGATCACCTACATGTCCTATGCCGGCAATCGCGCGCGGGTCTATGTCTATGATATCGGCTCGGGATCGCAGCGGCTGGTGGTCGATCAGCCGAACATGACCTTCTCGCCCCGCTTCTCGCCCGACGGGCGCTATATCGTCTTCTCGATGGCGGTCGGCGGCAACACCGACATCTACCGTGTCGCGGTCAGCGGCGGCGCGCCGCAGCGGCTTACCACCTCGCCCGGCATTGATACCGGCGCCAGCTATTCGCCCGATGGATCGCGCATCGTGTTCGAAAGCGATCGTTCGGGCACCCAGCAGCTCTATGTGATGAACGCCGACGGGTCGGGCCAGAACCGGATCAGCTTCGGTTCGGGCCGCTATGGCAGCGCCGCCTGGAGCCCGCGTGGCGATCTGATCGCCTTCACCCGGATCGGCGGCGGCTTCGCGGTCGGGACCATGAACATCGACGGGTCGGGGGAGAAGATCCTGACCAATGGCTGGCAGGATGAGGGGCCCAGCTGGTCGCCCAACGGCCGCGTGATCATGTTCTTCCGCACCGGCCAGGGCTCGGGCAAGGCCGATCTCTGGTCGGTGGACCTGACCGGGGTCAACGAACGGCCGGTGCCGACCCCGCTCGACGGCTCCGATCCCGCCTGGGGTCCGCTGTTGCCGTGAAAGAGCCGGTTTAAGGGAAGCTTTCTGGAATAAGTGACGTTATTGAACCGTAACCAGTTGGAAGGAGAATCATGATGGCGCGTCTGACGATGAAAATCGCGCTGGTGTCGGCGCTGGCCCTCAGCGTTGCTGCCTGCAGCAAGAAGAAGGTCGAGGAACTTCCGCCCCCGCCGCCCGCGGCCACGCCGGCCCCCACCTATGAGGCGCCGACCCCGCCGCCGCAGACCGGCCCGGTTCCGGGTTCGCGCGCGGACTTCATCGCCCAGGCGGGCAGCGACACCGTTTATTTCGGCACCGACAGCTACGAGGTCGATGCCGAGGACCAGGCGACCCTCACCCGGCAGGCCGCCTGGCTCGCCAAATATCCGAACGCCACGGTGACGATCGAAGGCCATTGCGACGAGCGCGGCACCCGCGAGTACAACCTCGCCCTCGGTGAGCGCCGCGCCAATGCCGCGAAGAACTTCCTCGTGCAGGCAGGCGTCTCGGCCGCGCGGCTCTCGGTGATCAGCTATGGCAAGGAACGCCCGGTCGCGACCGGTTCGGACGAAGCCAGCTGGGCCCAGAACCGCCGCGCCGTCACGGTGGTGCCGAACTGAATGATCCTCCCTTCCCCTTCAGGGGAGGGGATCGAGGGGTGGGGCCTCTCCACGGGCGCTGGCCTGGAGGATGGTCCCCACCCCAACCCCTCCCTGAAGGGGAGGGGCTTTTTTTCAGTCCAGCGCGACGAGATGATCGCGCAGCGCCCGCGCATCGTGCAGCGCGTTGTGGGGAACCTTGCTGTTGCGCGCGGTCGAAAAGCCCGGCGTGCGGTGGAATTCGAGCCGCATGTGGCGGATGTCGACGATCTCGGTCTCGGCCACCAGCAGCAGCCGGCAGAACAGGGCGATGTCCTCGGGCCAGTCGGCGATGATCACCGGATCGGGATCGCCGGCCAGATAGGCGGCTATGTCATGCGCCGCCGCGATCCGGTCGAGCTTGTTCAGCAGCATCGGCGGCACGCTGTCGAGATAGGGCATCACATGCTTCTCGACCCAGGGATGCCACGCCCCTTCGAACGGGATCACCACATAATAATCCTGGTCGCCGTCCTCGGGGACCAGCGCCAGGCTCAGCAGGTCGCCGCCAAAGCCGTTGAACTCGGTGTCGAGATAATAGCGCAAGATCCGTTCCCATCGTCATCCTGACGAAGGTCAGGATCCATTCACGCTCCGCCTCGGTTCCGGCGCAGCGGCAATGGATGCTGAATCGAGTTCAGCATGACGCTTGTCAACAATCACCCCAGCGCCTCGTCCAGCATCCGTGCCAGCCGCAGCCCGCCGCGCGCCACCTGACGCCGCAGCACCGGGATCAGTTCCGCGATCTTCGCATTGTCCAGCGCGGGCCGTACCGCCGGCACGGGCGCGCAGGCGTCGCCCAGCAGCGCGGCATAGGCATCGTGCGCCACCTGCCAGCTTTCCCGGCTCCATGCCTCGACATTGCCCCCGGCCATCGCCGCGCGATCGGCCTCCGGCACCTCGGCCAATATCCCCATCGCCCCGCCGGCCGGGGTGGAGATCGCCCGGTCGGCGAGCAGCCCGTCCCAGATGGTGTGGAGGTTGCTGTTCGGCCGATAGCCATAATCGGCCTTCATGTCGTTGCCGCCGCGATCGTGGCGGTCCCCGGCGTGCAGCGGCTGGTGCAGGTCGCCCATGAAATGGACCAGGAACAGCAGCGCCTCCACCCGCACCCGCACCGGCTGGCTGCGATCCTTCAGCAGCCGCGCGCTGCGCTCGGTCTGGCGCGCCAGGCAGTTGCCGTCGGGGCAGTTGGCCTTGATGTCGAACGGCCGGCAGATGCCGATATTCTGGTAATGCCAGTTATAGGCGTAACTGTAGCGGTCCTTCAGTTCCTTGATGCAGTCGGCCCAGACCGAGGCCTGCTCGATCGTCCGCGCCGGGCAGGTCGGCGTCTCCATCAGGTCGGTGCGGGCCAGCAGCCTGCGGATCGCGCGCTGGGTCTGCGGCTTGGCGGTCGCCATCGCGATCGTCGCGACCGATTCATGGCCATATTCCCACCAGGCCCTGGCCGGGCTGGCGATGCCGATCAGCGCCGCCAGCAGGATCAGCAGCCGCATCAGCCTTCGCCTCCATAAAGTTCGATCAGCGCCGGCTGGTCGGCGCGCGCCAGGCCGCGATACATGCCCTGACTGTTGAAGCACCATCCGCCCCGGCCCTGGCCGTCGACGCTGATCAGGCCGCCGGTGCCGCCCAGCGCGCCGATCGCGTCGATCACCGCCGCCCCGGCCTCGCCGATCGTCTCCCCCGCCAGCCGCACCCTGGCCGACAGCTCGTGCGCCGCGCCGATCCGGATGAAATGCTCGCCGGATCCCGTGCAGGAGGTGGCGGCGCCGCCATCCTCGGCCCAGGTGCCGGCGCCGACGACCGGCGAATCGCCGATCCGGTTCCAGCGCTTGCCGGTCAGCCCGCCGGTTGATGTCGCGGCGGCGAGGTGGCCGTGCGCGTCGCGCGCCACCGCGCCGACCGTGCCATATTTCAGGTCGGCGTCGAAGCTGCCGCCCGCGCGCAGCTCCTCATATTGGCGCCAGCGTTCGTCGGTGTGGAACCAGGCGGGGGCTGCCTGCTCGATGCCATGCTCGGCGCCGAAACGGTCGGCGCCCGACGCGGTCAGCATCACATGCGGGCTCTGCTCCATCACCGCGCGGGCGAGGGTGACCGGGTTCTTCGCCTTGGTGACGGCGCTCACCGCGCCCGCGCCCCGGCTGGCGCCGTCCATGATCGCCGCGTCCAGCTCGTTGATCCCGTCGGCGCTGAACACCGCGCCGCGCCCGGCGTTGAAATAGGGATCGTCCTCCAGCACCCGCACCGCCGCCTCGACCGCATCCACCGCGCCGCCGCCGCGCGCCAATATGGTGTTCCCGGCATCGAGCGCGGCGGAGAGGACGGCGGTGGCGTGGACCTCGGCCTCCTTGCTCAGCAGCAGCCGGCGCAGCTGGCCGGCGCCGCCATGGATGACGAGGGTCCAGCCCTCGGTGGGGCCGCTCCAATAGGAGGTGGTGGGGGGATCGTCGGTCATGTCTGCTTCACTTCCGTTTCGTCATTTCCGCGAAAGCGGGAATCCACGGTCACGGCCCGCTGGAGCCCTTGCCGGACGCCGCGCATGGATTCCCGCTTTCGCGGGAATGACGGACAGTGGCCGGCTGACGGCTGTTCTCATTGGATGATTACGACTATACGGGCGGCGACCGGAATCAAAGAGCTTACATCCATGTCCATTCGTCCGTGGCGCGATATCCAGCGCCGCCAGTCGCGCCAGATCATGGTCGGCAACGTCGCCGTCGGCGGCGGCGCGCCGGTCACCGTCCAGACGATGACCAACACGCCCACCGACGATGTTCGCGCGACGATCGACCAGATCCGCCGCTGCGAGGATGCCGGCGCCGACATCATCCGCGTCTCCTGCCCCGACGAGGCGTCGACGGCGGCGCTGAAGCAGATCGTCCGCGCCGCGAAGGTGCCGATCGTGGCGGACATCCATTTCCACTACAAGCGCGCGCTGGAAGCCGCCGATGCCGGGGCCGCCTGCCTGCGCATCAACCCCGGCAATATCGGTTCGGCCGAACGGGTGGCCGAGGTGGTCCGCGCCGCCAAGGCCAATGGCTGCTCGATGCGAATCGGCGTCAACGCCGGCAGCCTCGAGAAGGATCTGCTCGAAAAATATGGCGAGCCCTGTCCTGAGGCACTGGTCGAAAGCGCGCTCGACCATATCAAGCTGCTCCAGGATCACGACTTCCACGAATATAAGGTCGCAGTGAAGGCCTCGGACGTGTTCCTCGCCGTCTCGGCCTATATGGGCCTCGCCGAGGCGGTCGATTGCCCGCTGCATCTCGGCATCACCGAGGCGGGCGGACTGATCGGCGGCACCGTCAAGTCGGCGATCGGCATCGGCAACCTGCTCTGGGCCGGCATCGGCGACACGATCCGCGTCTCGCTCTCGGCCGAGCCGGAGGAGGAGGTCCGTGTCGGCTTCGAGATATTGAAGGCGCTCGGCATCCGCAATCGCGGCGTCCGCGTCGTCTCCTGCCCCAGCTGTGCGCGCCAGGGCTTCGACGTGATCCGCACCGTCCAGACGCTGGAGGAACGGCTCCAGCACATCCGCGTGCCGCTGTCGCTCTCGGTGCTCGGCTGCGTCGTCAACGGCCCCGGCGAAGCGCGGGAGACCGACATCGGGCTGACCGGCGGCGGTGCCGGCAAGCATATGGTCTATCTGTCAGGCGTCACCGACCACACGGTGCAGGACGCCGACATGGTCGAGCATATCGTGCGGCTGGTCGAGGCCAAGGCCGCCGAGATCGAGGCGGCGGAAGCCGCGCAGGCCCAAGCGGCGGAATGAGCCACACCCGTCGCCCCGGCGGAGGCCGGGGCCGCAAGAGGCTCCTGCGGCAATGCTCCACCCAGCATCATGACGGCCCCGGCCTCCGCCGGGGCGACGGATGATGTCGAAGCAACCCCGCTCCTCCGTCCTCGCCGCCTTCGCGGTCGCCTGTCTCGGCATCGCGCTCTTCTCGTCGATGGATGCGGTGGTGAAGCATCTCAGCCTTGCCATCGGCACCTACAACACGCTGCTGTGGCGCAGTTTCGCGGGCATCGGGGTCAGCGCCGTGCCCTGGCTCTGGTCGCGCCCGGTGCGGCCCTCGCGGCCGGCGATGCGACTCCATATCGAACGCGGCGTGGTGTCGGCGGTGATGGCGATGCTGTTCTTCTGGGGCCTTGCCCGCACCCCGATGGCGCAGGCGATCGCGCTCACCTTCATCGCCCCGCTGATCGCGCAGGGACTGGCGGTCGTCCTGCTCAAGGAACGGATGAAGCGCGGCGCGCTGGTCGGCTCGGCGCTGGGCTTCGGCGGGGTGCTGGTGATCCTGTGGGGGCAGGCGAGCGCGAATATGGGCCCCGATGCCTGGTGGGGCGCGGTCGCGGTGCTGCTCTCGGCGATGTGCTATGCCTACAACATCATCCTGATGCGGCGGCAGGCGCAGATCGCCGATCCCTATGAGGTGGCCTTCTTCCAGAGCGTCATCGTCGCCCTGTGCCTTGCCTTCGCCATGCCTTGGTTCGCGGAACTGCCGCCGGCCCGCCATGTGCCGATGATCCTGCTCGGCGCGCTTCTCGCCACCGCCTCGCTGGCGCTGCTCGGCTGGGCCTATGCCCGTGCCGAGGCGAGCTATCTTGCCCCCGTCGAGTTCACCGCCTTCATCTGGGCGAGCCTGTGGGGGTTTCTCTTCTTCGGCGAGCATGTCGGCCTCACGACGCTGCTCGGTGCGACGCTGATCGTCGCGGGCTGCCTCATCGCGGCGCGGCCGCCGGATCTTGAACGGGATGTGATTCCATGACCAGCGCCACCATCCGCCGCGCCCGCCCGGGCGACGAGCATGACATCCTCCGCCTGATCCGCGCGCTGGCCGATTACGAAAACGAGCCTGATGCGGTGAAGGCGACGGCCGGAGGGCTGGCCGACAAGCTGTTCGGCGCCGATCCCAGGGTGTTCGCCCATGTCGCCGAACGCGACGGCCGGGTCGTCGGCATGGCGGTGTGGTTCTTCACCTTCTCGACCTGGACCGGCAGGCACGGCCTCTTTCTGGAGGACCTGTTCGTCGATCCGGAAGCGCGCGGCAGCGGCATCGCCCGTGCGCTGTTAGAGGCGTTGGGCGAAGAGGCGAAAGCGAATGACTGTGCCCGCATCGACTGGTGGGTGCTCGGCTGGAACGAACTCGCCAAGGGCCTCTACCGCAAGCTCGGCGGCCGCCACATGGACGAATGGGAACCCTGGCGCATCGACGGCGACGCGCTGGAGGCGTTGCAGGGCGACTGAATATCCTCCCTGCGCGAAGCGTGGGGAGGGGGCGGTTCGCGCAGCGAATGGTGGAGGGGTCTGCCACCTCGATACCTTCGCTCCGCCCTTTGTCGGCATTGCCCCTCCACCACGCCTTCGGCGCGGTCCCCCTCCCCATCGCCATGCGATAGGGAGGATTTTCTTTCATCCCCCCAGCACGTTGATCGTGAACGCCAGCACCCCGATGTTGAACACGAACGCCGCGAAGCAGTGGAGGATCGCGATGCGGCGGATGCGGCGGCTCGAAATGGCGACGTCCGATGTCTGGAAGGTCATCCCCAGGGTGAAGGCGAAATAGACGAAGTCGCCATAATCGGGCTCATCGTCGCTGGGAAAGTCGATTCCCGCGCAGTCGCCGCCATTCTTCGGCTTCGGGCTGTAATAGAGATGCGCGTAATGGAGCGCATAGACCATGTTGCTGAACAGCCAGGCGAGCAGCAGCGTCGCGATGATCAGCGCAACGCCGCCGGCATGCGATCCGCCGCGCTGGGAAAGCTCGACCGCGATCGCCACCAGGATCACGCCGCACACCATGCCGGTGATGACCAGCAGGGTCACCCGGTTGGCGTCGTTGCGCGCGACGGCGGCGCGCATCGCCTCGGGCTCGCGCCGCAGCAGGCCCAGGCAGGATAGCAGGAAGACGAGCGCCCCGGCGTCGAAGCCGATCATCGCCGCCTCGGCCCAGCCCGCCCAGCGGATCGCGATCGCGAACCCCGCCAGCGCCACCGCGATGAAGGCGATGAAGCGCGGCGGCGCGATGCGCTGGCCGATGGCGAGGTCGCTTGCCATGCCTCTGTCTAGCCTGACGCGGCCGGCGCGGCTATGGCCGGCGCATGGTGTGGTTCTGGCTGATCCTGGGTGGATGTTTCGAGGTGGGCTTCACCACCTGTCTTCGCTTCGTCGATGGCTTCCGCAACATCCCCTGGACAATCGCCTTCCTCGTCTCGGTGACGCTGTCGATGGGCCTGCTCGAACTGGCGAGCCGCTCGATCGCGATGGGCACCGCCTATGCCGTCTGGGGCGGAATCGGCGCGATCGGCACTGTGGTCGTCGGCATGATCTGGTTCGGCGAGCCGTCCACGCCGATCCGCATCGTCCTGATCTTCGCGATCGTCGCCTGCATCGCGGGGCTCAAGCTGACGGCGGGGCATTAGGGCCACAACCTATTCGTCATTCCCGCCTGCGCGGGAATGACGATCGCCTCAGGGCCGCACCCCCGTCGCCGGCCCGGCGATGTTCGCCTCATGCTGCACCAGCGCGACGATTTCGTCGATGATCGGCTCGCAGCCGGGAAACTGCCCCAGATAGTGCATCGTCCAGTTGCAGCCGGTGAGGCTCTCGCTCGCGGTCGGCTTCGGCATCGGCGCGATCACCTTCTTGCCGCAGTCGCGCAGCGCGGGGTGATCGTCGATCATCGCTTGCACCCGCCGGCGTATCTCCTCGCCCGAAACCAGCTCGCGCTCGACGCCGGCGGACGGCGTGAAATCCGTTGGTTCGATACCCATAAGCGACACTCCCTTGCGCATGGGCGTAAAGCGCGTCGGGGGGGCGCCGGTTCCCGGTCAGCCGCCCTGGCCAAAGCGCAGCCGCGCCCGCAGGCCCAGGACGCGGGGCTCGTCCGCGATCAGCGATTGCCCGTTGTCGGCGGCCGTAGGCCGATTCTGGCGGTTGAGCAGGTTGGTGGCGAGCGCCTCGATCTCGAAGCCGTTGGACAGGCTGTAGCCGAGCTGCGCATTGACCAGCACGGCTGATCCCTGGCCCGCCATGTCGGCGCCCAGGCCGATCGCCGATCGCCAGGCCAGGCTGGGGGTGAAGGCGATCCGTCCGACGCCGGCCGGCATCAGCAGCACCGCGCCCACCGCCGTCGACCGGTCCGGCGACAGGCGGAATTTGCGGCCGTCACGCACCCGGTTCTTCAGCCGTCCCCCGCGCCAGGCGTAGGTGGCGAACAGGCTCAGGCGGTCGCTGGCGGACCAGCGCGCCAGCCCCTCGATCCCATAGACCTTGGCCTTGCCGGCGGCGGCGGTCATCAGCCGGCCGCCCTGGCGGATGCTGGTCTGGAGGTTGCGGAATTTGTTGTAGCTCAGCCCCGCCTGCAGCGCGATCGCATCGCTGGCCAGCGCGCTGCGCAGGCCGATCTCATAATCCTCGACCTGCTTGCCCGGCAGCCGGCTGAAGCGCGGCGCATCGCGCAGCAGCAACGCGGCGGCGGGCTGATCGATGCTGCCATGCGCGAAGCTGATCAGCCGGGCCCCCTCGGGCGCCGCGCCCAGCGCGGGGGATCGGGCCTCCGTATCGCCGTCGGGGCGTGGCTGGCCGATCAGCTCGGCCACGCTGAACGGACGGACGCGCAGGCCCAGCCAGTTCGATGGCATCGGCATGTCGGGCACGGCCAGCGCCGGCGCGGGCATCATGGCAAGGCCCAGCATGGCCCATCGGCGGATCGGTCGCATGGTCTTCCCCCCTGATTTGGCGGCGGGATAACCTATCGCGATGACCCGCCCGTGGCGGGCTGGAGTCAGCGGTGGGTCATGGCCGAGTCAGAAATATTGCGAATCGCGCGCGGCGCGGTCCGCCATGCTATGCTGCGGACATAGGAGGACCGTCGCGCTGTGATCGAATCAACAGCGGCCCCTTTTCAGGCCGCTAAGGTCATGGCCGAAGGAAATCGTCTGAATCCTGCGGGCAACCGGATGGGCCCCGCTTCCGTACAGGAAGATGGGCGGCCGGGCAGGGATGGGAGCAATGATCATGCGGATGGCGCGTCTTTTCGGGATGGCCCTCGCCCTGGCGGCGGCGTTGCCGGTCGTGGCGGCGCAGGCGGCCGATATCCCGTCGATCAAGGCCTATAAGCGCGATCCGCTGCCGATCTACAATGACGAGGGCACCAAGGTCCGCGACGTTGCCGTCGCCGCGATGCCGGCGGTGGGCAGCGCGGGCGCGCAGGTGGTGCGCGCCAAGCCCGGCTTCGTCGGGGTCAATCTGGGCGGCGAACTGGCCTGGCTGCGGCTCTCGACGGTCGATTATGTCGGCGATCTCGCCGCGATCAAATGCGACGCCAATGCGATGAGCTTCGCCAAGCTGGAAGAGGACGGTCTTCAGCAGTCGCTGGGGCTCGGCTGCGGCGGCGGGGGCAAATAGCGGGACGGAAAGGGGGACAATCGGGGGCGTAACAGGAGGATTTTTCGAGATGCGAAACAGCGTGATCCTGGCCGCGATGACGGCCGCGCTCGCCGTCGCCCCGATGGCCGATGCCGCCCCGAAGAAGAAGGCGCCCGCCCGCTCCGCCAAGCCCGCCGCGGCGCCCGCCGCCCCGCCGGTGATGGCCGACCTGCCCGAGCCCGCCTATGTGCCGCTCAGCGGCTGCCCGGTTCCTGCCGCCGGATCGCTTCCGGTGGTCAAGAAGATCGACAAGAAGGCGCGCGGCAAATTCTCGATCGACAAGGCGCCCTTCATCGCCACGCTCGATCCCGGCGATCTCTGCGTCACCAACGGCAAGATGCGCTCGGGTGCCGGCGCCACGGCGGGCGCGATGGGCCTGTCCTCGCAGGTGATGAACACCCGCGCCGCGCGCATGGACCTGATGACGGTGCCGGCGGTCGAGGCCGAGTTGCGGCCGATCCTGGAGGCGTTCGCGAAGGCCTGGCCCTATGCCCCGCTGGAGCGGACCCCGAAAATCCTGTTCCGCGCCGACGAGGCCTATCAGGCGCAGGCGCTGCCCGACAACACGATCATCGTCTCGATGGGGCTGGTCGAGGCGGCCCAGTCCGATTCGGAACTGCTGTTCAGCCTCGCCCATGAATATGCCCATCTGCTGCTCGGCCATTTCACCAAGGCGGAGACGATCGCGGGTGCCAAGGGCGCGACCCAGGCGGTGTCGATGGCCTGGTCCGCCGGCAGCGCCTTCAACGCGATGAAGAACAGCGGCGGCGGCGCGACCGGCATGCTCACCAGCGCCCAGACCGGCTTCGACAAGGGTGCGCGCAGGTCGGCCCCGATCGCCGAGGCGCTGCGCTTCGCGGTCGACGACATCTTCGCGCCCTCATGGAACCGCGATCAGGAGAATCAGGCCGACGCGCTGGCGATCGACCTGCTGGTGCGCAGCAACATGACGATCGACAGTTACGCCAATGTCTTCGCCCGGCTGCAAAAGGCGTTCGAGACGGAGAAGGCGTCGAAGGACAAGCGCAAGGCGGCGGCCGAAGCCGTGCAGGCCAGCATGGCGGAGGCGATGAAGGGCGTCGCCACCACCACCGCCACCACCGCGGCCTTCAGCGGCGGCGCGGGCATGTCGG
This sequence comes from Rhizorhabdus dicambivorans, assembly GCF_002355275.1. NCBI lineage: Bacteria > Pseudomonadati > Pseudomonadota > Alphaproteobacteria > Sphingomonadales > Rhizorhabdaceae > Rhizorhabdus > Rhizorhabdus dicambivorans. Next base: position 906,487 of record NZ_CP023449.1, read on the forward strand.
GCCTCGGGTCCAGCCTGCTCAAGACGGCGGGCGGCACCCTGCTCAACAACCTGCCCAACATCACCAAATCGCTGGGCGGCGACAGCCATCTTCCGCCCGAGGAGCGGCGCAACGGCCTCGCCGCCTATTTCCAGGCCGGCTACCCCAATGCCGAACCGCCGATCGACAACGGCGCGCTGCTCGCCCGGATCAAGGCGAAGCCCGATTTCGCGCGCGCCGTGTCCACCCGCAATGCCTATCTCAAGGCGCGCGGCAGCTATTTCGCGCAGGACTATGCCGGCGCCGCCGCCCAGTTGCGCGGCCTCGGGGCCGGCACGCGCACCGCGCCGACCTTCGTCAACTATGTCGCCGGCCTCGCCGCGCGCGATCAGGGCAATGTGCCGATGGCCGCCGGCTTCTTCGATGCCGCGCGCACCGGCAGCGGCGTCCAGAACCTCCAGCTCTACGAGACCTATACCGAGATGGAGATCGGCGCCGGCGACGTGAAGGACAGTGCGGCGCTGATCGCCGAGGGCAAGGCCCGCTTCAAGGACCCCGACCATTTCAAGGCGGTCGAAATCAAGCGCGACGTCGCGGCGGGCGACATGGCCAACGCCCAGCTCGTCTACAGCGCCTGCATGGGCGTGAAGGGCCGCGACTATATCACCGAACGCTGCAAGGCCGCGATGCCGGCCGGCGCCGCCCCTGCGCAAGGCGGCATGCCCGGCGGGCTCCCGTTCAAGCTGCCGTTCGGGGGATGAGGAAAGCTCGGGGATACGGGCCGCTCCCCTCCGGAGGAGGGCGCCCGCCATCCAATATCGTCATCCCGGACTTGATCCGGGATCCCGCTTCTTCTGCCTTTTCTTCCTTAAGTCGCACGCTTGACGCACGAAGGAACAGCGGGATCCCGGATCAAGTCCGGGATGACGGATGGAAAGTGGCTCGCACTTCCTTGCTGGTCGCCCTCACCCTCATAGCCACCCCGCTCGCCGCCCAGCCCGTCCCCGATCGCCTCCCCCAGCTCGAACGCCAGATCGCCACCGCCACCGCCGCCCGCCGCTGGGATCAGGCGATCACGCTCGGCCGCGAGGCGCTGGCGATCGAGCAGGCGCGGTTCGGCCCCGATCATCCCGAAGTCGGCGGCACCCTGTCCTTGATCGCCGGCTGGCTGGTCGAGCAGGGCAGGCCCGCCGAGGCGACCCCGCTCTATGCCCGCGCGCTCGCCATCTTCGAAAAGGCCGCCCCCGGCGGCAAGCGTGCCGAGCAGGCCGCGTCGAACCTGGCCGCCAACCTCCAGGCGCTCGGCCGCTACGCCGAGGCGGAGAAGCTCTATCGCGCCGCGCTCGATCGCGCCGTCGCAAAGGGCGCGCAGAGCCGCGCCGCCGCGCTCGCCTATAACAACCTCGCCTACGCGCTTGGCCGGCAGGGCCGCTTCACCGAGGCGCGCGATCTGTACGGCAAGGCGCTCGCCATCGCCCTGGCCTGGGACCCCGAGGATCTCGATCTCGCCCTGATCGAAAGCAATGTCGCCGCCAATCTCGACGCGCTCGGCCGCCCGATCGAAGCCGAGCCGCTCTACCGCCAGGCGCTCGCGGTGCGGATCTCCGAGCTTGGCCCGGACGATCCGGCGGTCGCGACCAGCTATAACAATCTCGGTTTCAACCTCGACGGCCAGGGCCGCCATGCCGACGCCGCGCCAGCCTATGAGCGCGCCCTGAAGATCAGGTCGGCGATCGATCCGCAGGGCCTCGCCACCGCGACGAGCATCAACAATGCCGCGCATAATCTCAACCGGCAGGGCCGCCATGCCGAAGCCGCGCCGCTCTATGCCCGGGCGCTCGACATCTGGCGGCGTGTCTATGGTCCCGGTCATCCGGTCACCGCGATCGGCCTGTCCAACGTCGCGGTGAACCTGGAACGGCAGGGCCGGGCGGCCGAGGCGCAGCCCTTGTTCGAACAGGCGCTGGCGATCCGCCTGAAGGCGCTGCGCAGGGGCCATCCCGATATTGCCACCGCCCGGCTGCGGCTCGGCCATGTCCTTGCCGCGCAGGGGCGCTTCGCCGACGCGCTTTCGCTCTACCGGCAGGGCGTCGCCGCCCGGCGTGCCGCCTTCGGCCGCGATCACCCGGCGCTGGCCGAGGCGCTGACCGATCAGGCCGGGGTCTATCTCGCGCTCGGCCGCACCCGCGAAGCGCTCGCCGCCGCGCGCGAGGCGGCGGAGATTGTCCGTCGTCGCCGGCTCGGCCGGATCGGCGATGCGCGCGACGGCGACGCCCAGCAGCAGGCGAGCGGTCAGGATCCGCTGGCCGGCGCCTTCGCCATGCTGATCCGCGCCGCCTGGGCCCGCGCCGAGCAGGCCCCACACGAAACGGAAGGGCTGCGCGCCCAAGCCTTCCTCGCCGCGCAGGACCTGTCGGTCTCGGCCGCCGCGCGCAGCATGGCGCGCACCGCCGCGCGCACGGCGGCGGGGGAGGGGCCCTTGGGCGATCTCGTCCGCCGCCAGCAGAGCCTGTCCGATCGCGCCGCCGAGCTCGACGCCCGCCTGCTCCGCCAGCTTGTGGACGGTGACAGCGCCCAGATCGCCGCCACCCGCGCCCAGTTCGTCACGGTGGGCCGCGATCTCGCCGATGCCGATAGGGCGCTGCGCTCCGCCTTTCCCGATTATGCGCGGTTTATCGGCGCGCAAAGCCTGCCGCAGGCCGAGGCGCGGGGCCGGCTCGATGCCGGGGCCGGGCTGCTGCTGGTCGCGGCGGCGGGGGATGATCTCTACAGTTTCGCGCTCGGCCCGGGCGGAGCGGCCTGGGCCCGGCTCGACAAGGGGGCGCTCACTGCCCCCGCCACGATCCGCGCGCTGCGCTGCCAGGTCGATCCCAAGGCGTGCGGCGATCGCGCCGCCCAGGGCTGGCCGGCCTTCGATCGGACCCGCGCGCATATCCTCTATCGCGATCTCGTCGCCCCGGTCGAAGCCGCGCTCGGCTCGGCGAAGGCGCTGTTCGTCGTCACCGGTGGCGCGCTCGCCGAACTGCCGCTGGCCCTGCTGCCGACCGCCGCGCCGCAGGGCAGCGACGCTGATCCGCAGGCGCTTCAGAACACCCCCTGGCTCGCCGATCGCTATGCGATCACGGTGCTGCCCGCCGTTTCGGTGCTCCGTGCCGTCAAGGCGGGGCCGGCCGAGGCCGCCGATGTCCAGTTCGTCGGCTATGGCGCGCCGCGCTTCCTTGGCCCCGCCGGCCGCGAGCGCAAGCTGGACGAGTTCCTGCGCATCCCCCAGCCGGTCGACCGGGCGGGGCAGGGCCTCACCGATCCTTCCGCGCTGCGCGAACTCAGCCCGCTGCCGGGCACGGAGGTCGAGCTGAAGGCGATGGCGGCGCTGCTCAGCAGCCGCACCGATCGGCTCCATCTGGGCGATGCCGCCACCGAAGGCTCGGTGCGGCGCGATCCGGCGGTGGGCACCGCCCGCATCATCGCATTCGCAACCCATGGCATATTGCCGGGCGAGATTGGCGGCCTGCGCGAGCCGGGCCTCGCCTTCACCCCGCCCCAGACGAGCAGCCCGGAGGATGACGGCCTGCTCGCCGCGTCGGAGGTGGCGGGAATGCGGCTCTCGGCGGACTGGGTGATCCTATCGGCCTGCAACACCGCGACGGCGGACGGCACGCCCGGCGCCGACAGCCTGTCGAGCCTCGGCCGCGCCTTCCTCTATGCCGGGGCGGGGTCGCTGCTCGCCAGCCGCTGGCGCGTCGCCGACGACGCCACCGCCGCGCTGACGGTCGAGACGCTGGCCGCCCGCAAGGCAGGCCTCCCCAGGGCCGAGGCGCTGCAGCGTGCGATGGCGGTGGTTCGCACCGGCCGGCGCGCCGATGGTTCGCCGATCGAGGGCTGGTCCCCCGCCTGGGCGCACCCGGCCGCCTGGGCGCCGTTCACCGTGATCGGCAGCGATGACGGGTAGGTTGATGGCCTATCCCAAATGCGTCACCCCAGCGCAGGCTGGGGTCCATGTCTCTCGACAGCCAGACGGCATCGAGTGGGAAGACAGACATGGATGCCAGCCTTCGCTGGCATGACGATGAAGGAAGAGGCCTACTCGTGCGGTCTCAATCCCCAGTTGAGCTTGTCGACCACCTCCGCCAGCGGTTCGGTCACGGTCACGCTGCGGCCCTCGCCGAAGCGTATGCGGGTGCCTTCGCTCACCTGGCTGATGAAGGTCACCTGATTGGCGTTGATCGCGGTTTCGACCCGATCGGCGCCGACGAACATGACGAGCATGGCTTCTCCTCTCCCGGTTCTGCCAAAGCGAGGATAGCGGCATGGGCCGGCGCGGCAACCCGTGATTCCAGTGCGCCGGGCTGGTCGATCCGGCTCGACAGTGCATCGCCCCGCATATTAAGGACCGCTCAGAGCGCGTGACGTTGATCTCTCCAGCCGCGTTGTGATGTTTTCGGGAGTGTATGCGGGTGGTTCGATGAGGGGCGCGCTGTTTCTGTTCGATCGGACGGCGGTATTGTTCCTGGGCGTCGCGGCGGGTGTCGCGATCGGTTACGCCTTCGGGGTCAGGCAGCAGGTCGAGGTGCCGGTGGAGATGGCCGCCGAGGGCGTGCCGCCCGGCGCTGCCGGTCCCGCGTCGACGGATGCCCTGACGGCCGATGGACGCCCGGCGGCGGCAGCGGCGCCCGGGGCGCTGCCCCAGCAGCCGGTGGAGGCCGAGAACCGGCCGATCCAGCCCGGCATCGTCAACGCGATCGCCGCGGGCCGGCCGGTTCGCGTCGGCGTGTTCGGCGACAGTTTCGGCGACGGCATCTGGTCGGCGCTCTACAACCAGCTCAGCCGCAAGGCCGGCTATCAGGTGATCAAGTATAGCCAGCAGGCGACCGGTTTCACCCGCTACAAGACGCTCAACGTGGAAGAACATGATCGCGGCCGCCTGGCGAAGGCGCCGGTCGACGTCGCGGTGATCTCCTTCGGCGCCAACGACATGATGGGGGTGGCCGATGGCGGCCATGTCTATCGGCTGCTGACCCCCAACTGGAAGGCGGCGATCGCCCGCCGCGTCAGTTCCTATGTGCAGATGCTGCGCGGGCAGGGGGCGATTGTCTACTGGGTCGGCCTGCCCAAGATGCGCGAGGCGGAATATGATGCGGATGTCGTCCGCATGAACGCCTTCTACCGCGATCTGATGGGCCGGCTCGGCGTCGCCTTCATCGAGACCGCGCCCTACAGCGTCGATGCCGATGGCCGCTACGCCGCCTATCTGCCCGATCCGGCGACCGGCAAGCCCCAGCTGATGCGCGCGAATGACGGCATCCACATGTCGATGAACGGCTATATCCGCATCACCCGCGGGCTCGCCGGGCGCATCCGTTCCTATGTCGATCAGGCACGCGGGCAGGCGGGCGCGGGCGCGCCGCCTCCGCCGCTGGTCGAACCCGCGCCGCTGCCCGCTCCGCTCGTCACGCCGCCGCCGGTCAAATCCGCCCCGAAGCCGCCGAAGCTCGAAGACCCGCTCGCCAATGAGAGCGACGTCGCCAAGCCGGCCAAGGCGGCGCCCGAGCCGGCCTTGCCCCCCGCCAAGGGCGCGCCCGCCGACCTGCTCCCGCCGGAACTGCGCGACGATGCGGGCGGCGAAAGCGGCGGCGGCCGATGATCGGCCTGTTCGCCCTCGCCGCCGCGACCGCCGCGACGCCTGCCGTGACAGGCGATTGCGCTGGGGCCCTGTGCGATTATTCGGTGCTGCGGCCGTGGTTCGAAAAGCTCGCCGCCGCGCGTGGCGGCAGCGGCAAGCCGGTCCACATTCTCCAGATCGGCGACAGCCACACCATCGGCGATTCGATCACTGGCGCCTGGCGGGAGGCGCTGCAGGCCCGCTACGGCAGCGGCGGGCGCGGCGTGATGCCGCCCGGCAGGCCCTTCCAGGGCTATAATCCGCGCGGGGTCAGCGTCGATATGTCGCCCGGCTGGACGATATCCTCGATCTTCGGTGCCGGATCGCAGAATCCGGCCGGCGCGCGTGGCCTTGCGGGTTTCAGCATCACCTCGAACGTCGCCGGCGCCCGGATCGGGCTGACGGCTTCGGCGAACGAGACCTTCACCCGCCTGATTCTCTGCGCGACGGCGGAGCCCGGCGCCGGCAATCTTGTCGTCACGGCCGGCAGCCAGGTCGACCGGATGGAGCTGGGTGCCCTGCTCACCCGCCCCGAATGCAAGACCTTCGAATATGATCGGCCGCAATATGCGGTCTCGGTCGTCACCGAGGGCGGCCCGGTGACGATCACCAGCTGGGCCAGCTTCCGCGATGCCGGCGGGGTGGCGCTGTCGAACGTCGGGGTGGTCGGATCGCAGTTCGTCCATTTCAGCCGCAACGACGATGCCGTGGTGGCGGAGGAGCTGCGCAGCTACGATCCCGATCTGATCGTCATCGCCTTCGGCACCAATGAGGGCTTCGCCCCCCGCGTCAGCCCGCAGGAATATGAGATCACCCTGCGCACCCAGATCGGTCGCATCCGCCGCCTCGCGGGCCGGGTGCCGATCCTGCTGCTCGGCGCGCCCGACGCGCTGACCCGCCGCAACGAACTCCTCTCCAACGCGCCCACCGTCACGCCCGCGCCCTGTATCGAGCCGGTCACCCTGCCGCCCGCCGATCCGCCGCCGCCGCCCGTAGCGTCTCCGGCCGATCCGCAAGGCATCGACGACGTGCTCGACTCGCTCGGCCGCAGCGCCGCTGTCGCCGGCGGCACCGCCCCGGTCGTCCCGGCGCCCGCCGCCACGCCCGCGCCGCGCACCGGCTGGGCGATCACCGCCCGCCCGCTCTTCCCGCCGCCGGGGCTGAAAGTGGTGCGAGAGGTGCAGCGCAAGGTCGCCCACCAGCTCCGCCTGGCCTTCTGGGACTGGGAAGCGCGGATGGGCGGCCGCTGCACCGCGGTCACCTGGGTCAAGCTGCAGCCGACCCGGATGCGCGGCGACTATGTCCATTACAACACGCTCGGCGGGCAGGACATCGCCGGCCGCCTCCAGGCCGATCTCGACGCCGCGATGAACGCTGGCGGAAGCTGGTGGCGATGATCCTACGCCCACCTCCCGTCATCCCGGGCTTGACCCGGGATCCCGCTTTCTTCCGCGACGCCGAAACGAAAAGCGGGACCCCGGATCACGTCCGGGGTGACGAAACTGTGGGATCGGCCCGCTAGATGCTCTTCCCCACGCTCGATTTCGGGCTGTTCTTCCTCGCCGCCTTCGTCCTCGTCTGGGCGGTGTCGGCCAGCAACGAATGGCGCAAGCTGCTGCTGCTGGTACTCAGCTGGGCCTTCTACGGCGCGTGGGACTGGCGGTTCGTCGCGCTGCTGATCGCCTCAGCCGTGATCAACTGGGGCGCGGCGGGGCTGATCTACGCCGCGCGGACGCGGGGCACGCAGAAGGCGATCGTCACCGTCGGCGTGATCGCCAATCTCGGCATCCTCGGCTTCTTCAAATATTATGATTTCTTCCTCGAACAACTCGGCGCACTCCTCGCGGGCTGGGGCATGGCGCGCGATCTTCCGCTGCTGCAGATCGTGCTACCGGTCGGCGTGTCCTTCTTCACCTTCCAGGGCATGTCCTATCTGATTGACGTCTATCGCGGGCGTCTCAAGGCGGCGTCGCTGCTGGATATCACCCTGCTCATGTCCTTCTTCCCGCATCTCGTCGCGGGGCCGATCGTGCGCGGCGCCGACTTGCTGCCTCAGTTCGAAAAGACCCCCCGGCTCAATCGCGACATGGTGGCGATGGGACTGCTGCTGATCGTCTGGGGGCTGTTCAAGAAGGCGGTGGTCGCCTCGGAACTGTCGGTCAACCTCGTCGATCCGGTGTTCTTCGATCCGTCGGCCCATTCGAGCCTCGATCTGCTGCTCGCCGCCTATGGCTATGCGGTGCAGATCTATTGCGACTTCTCGGCCTATAGCGACATGGCGATCGGCATCGCGGCGCTGTTCGGCTACCGCTTCCCGCGCAACTTCAACCAGCCCTATCGCGCCGCCTCGCTCCAGGATTTCTGGCGTCGCTGGCATATCAGCCTGTCGAGCTGGTTGCGCGACTATCTCTATATCGGCCTCGGCGGCAATCGCGGCGGCCTCTTCATGCAGTGCCGCAACATATTGCTGACGATGCTGCTCGGCGGCTTCTGGCACGGCGCCAAATGGACCTTCCTGATCTGGGGCGGCCTCCATGGCGGCGTCCAGGTGATCGAGACGCTGTGGCGCAAGGCGGGACTGCCGGGCCTGCCGAAGCTGCTCGCCATCCTCGTCACCTTCCACATCGTCACGCTCGGCTGGATTTTCTTCCGTGCCGAAAGCTTCGACGCCGCGATCGCCTATCTCTCCGGGCTCGGCGCGGGCGATTGGCACAACGGCATGACGACGCCGCTGCTCGCCGGGCTGATGCTGCTCGGCATGGCCTTTCACTTCACCCCGCCTGGGCTGGCGCAGGGGATCGCGCTGCGGCTGAGGCTGCTGCCGGCGCCGCTACTCGGCCTGCTGGTGGCGGCCGCGATCCTGCTGGTCGATGCGATGCGCTACGAAGGGGTCGCGCCCTTCATCTACTATCAGTTCTGACGGAGGCGGTCCGCATGGCGCGCGAGATGAAGGATCATGAGCTGGCCTCCCCGGTCGATCTCCCCGCCGAACCGATCGAGGACGGCGATCCGCTGCTCTGGACGACGCTGATCATCGCGGTCGCGGCGCTGGTCCTGCTCGTCGCCAACGCCGGCACGCTCGCGGCCTGGGTCGACGAGAAGCCGGTGTCGGAGGCGCAGCAACAGGCATCGCAGGCCGCCGCCGACTGGAAGGCGGCGATGGACGACGCCGGCGCCACCGCCCCCCGCGACTGGCTCCACGCCCGCTGGAAGGAACTGCAGGCGATGCGCTTCGCCGACGAGGCACAAGGGGGCACGCAATAGCGAGCCTTGCAGCCCTCTCCCATCTTCATGGGAGAGGGTTGGGTGAGGGTCTTCTTCTTCTTCTTCTTCTTCTTCTTCTTCTTCTCGCGATCGGTTGGACAGGTCGGCAAGACCCTCACCTATTAGCCGGTATGGGATGCTCCCAGCATCCCACAGGTCATGCCGGGGGCATGACCGGCCGGCTCACTCCTCTCCCGCGAAGGCGGGAGAGGAGTGAGCCGGCTATCCGCCACGATCGCCTTCACCACCGCGCCCAGCGCCCTGGCCGCGTCGCCGGGCGCCAGCCGCACCTGCAACCCGCGCTGGCCGCCGTTGATATAGACCAGCGCTTCGGCCATCGCGGCTTCCTCGATCGCCACGGGCACCCGCTTCTTCTGGCCGAACGGGCTGATCCCGCCGACATGATAGCCGGTGATGCGCTCGGCATCGGCGGGCGTCATCATCGTGGCGGATTTCGCGCCCAGCGCGGCGGCGGCCTTCTTCATCGAAAGCTCCTGATCGGACGGTATCACCGCGCAGGCGGGCCTGCCGTCGATCTCGATCATCAGCGTCTTGAGCACGCGCGAGGGATGCTCCCCCAGCGCCTCGGCCGCCTGCAGCCCCACCCGTTCGCCGCCCGGCGCATAATCATAGCTGTGGACGCTGTGCGCGATCTTGGCCTGGGTCAGGAATTGCGTGGCACGGGTGGTCTTCGACATGGGCGCGATCTGCCCCATGCGCGATCCAAACGAAAGTCGGATTCCGAAGAAGAAGCGGGATCCCGGATCAAGTCCGGGATGACGTTAGAAGAGAGTCGAGAGCGGATCGGCATTTGGTTCAGGGCGAGCCGAAAAGCGTGATTTCCGAGCACCGGAGCGCAGCGTACTTGATGTACGTGAGCACCGGAGCACAGGAAATCGCGCTTTGCAGGCCGGCCTGGGCCGAATGACGAACCGCTCTTATCTGTAGAAGACGTGGTCGCCGACCATCGAGATGCGCTGACGCGTCCGGAAGAAGCGGTTCGGCGAATGGGAGGCGGCGTGGTAGAAAACCGCGCCGGGGACGACCTGGTCGCCTGCGCCGGCCATCGCCTGGCGCGATACCTCCACGGCAGTGGCCCAGCGGTCGGTGGTCCGCTTCGGGTTGTAGGATGCCGTCTGGAAGAACTGGCCACGCTGGTTGACCACCTCGCAGACCGATTCGCCGAAGCGATCCTGGCCGACGCGGTTCATGATCAGCTGGGCGACGGCGAGCTGGCCGCTGCGCGGCTGGTTGCTGGCTTCGTGGTGCACGACCTTGGCCATGCACTCGAGCTGCTTGTCGATCTTGCTGCTGGCGGAGGCGATCGCCTCCTTGAAAAGGACCCGATCGATGCCGTCATCGACAATCCTGTCGTCGGCGGTGATCTGGGGAGTGAGTTCGTAGGCGAGCGTCGGCTGCGTCGACGCGGGAATAGCCGCAAAGCCCATCGCGCCCGTTGCAGCGGCAATCAGCATCGCCGCGAACATGAGCGGGTGTTGAGCGATTTTCGCGGTCATTCAGTACTCCATGCAATGCGCAAAAGCTCACTCTCGCCCGAAACCTGAAACACAGGGCGAGGTGCTCTTTCACGTCTTGTCGGCAGGGAGGCGGTAAGTACGTCGTGCCCCCGGACGACCCGATTGGCGGTCCCCATGGCGGCTAGGGCGGTATCAAGTCAAGAAAAGCACGATGAGTCGTTCCGTCGACAGGACGGACGGTGAAATGACCTGCAACCCCAATATATGGTGTTTTGCTGCAACTGCTAACGCAACCGGCCATATCTTTGCCATGAAGCTGTTGTCTTCTCGTAATAATTTCGGGGCGGTAGTCGCTCCTTTTTCGGCAATGTGCTGGCGGTGCGATGCTGGGTTGGCGATAAGGGCCGGGCAGCCGGAATCGGGGGCGGAGCGAATCGATGGAGGATGGGGTGGTCGACAGGGAAGGGCAGCCGGCAGCAGCCGATGCCGCGCCCCCCGGCTCGCCCGCGCCGCCTGGCTCGTCTGCGTCCGCGCAGGCCGCGTCCCCGCCCCCTGAGGCACCGCCACCTGGAGCTCCGGTCGTCGATGCATTGCGCGATTCGATGGCCGCGCAGGTGGAGATGGCCTATCGCCGCGATCGGCTGCTTGCCTGGCTGGCGCTGACGGCCGGGGCGGGGATCATCCTCGCCATACCCTTCGCGCTGCGCTCGGGCTCCGAATTCTTCCTGCCGGTCACCACCGCGCTGGTGATCGCGGTGGCGATGGTGCCGCTGCTCGAATGGCTGGAACGGCGCGGCCTGCCGTCGCCGATGGCGGCACTGCTCTGCGTGCTCCTGTTCCTCGGCCTCGCCAATGCGGCGATCGCCTCGGTGATCGTGCCCGCCACCGAATGGTTCGCGCGGCTGCCCTCGCGCATCCAGCTGATCCGCAGAAATCTGTCGCCGCTGATCGACATCTATTCCTCGTTCGAACGCTTCGTCGACGAGACGATGGGCTCGCTGCTGCGCAATTCGGCGGCGCGCGGGCGCACGGTGACGGTGCAGCAGCCCAATTCGCTGTTCGATTATGTCGCCAGCGCGGCACCGCACCTGCTCGTCCAGATGGTTTTCTCCACCCTTGTCGTCTATTTCTTCCTGTCGAGCTGGACGCGGATGCGGCGGCGGACGATCACCAGCCGGGGCAGCTTCTCCAGCGCGATGACGACCGCGCGGGTGATCCAGGAGATGGTCGATCGCACCTCGGCCTATCTGGCCACCATCACGGCGGTGAACATCGGCATGGGCGTGCTGGTCTCGCTGATGCTGTGGTTCGCGGAGATGCCCAGCCCGATCATGTGGGGTGGCCTTGTCGCGATCCTCAACTACATCCCCTATTTCGGCCCGATCGTCGCGGCGGGCCTGCTGGCGGTCGGCGGGCTGATGACCTTTTCGGATCTCGGCTATGCGCTGGTGCCGGCGCTGCTGTTCGTCGCGGTCCACCTCGTCGAGGCGAATGTGCTGACGCCGATGCTGGTCGGCCGGCGGCTGACCATCAATCCGCTGCTCATCCTCGTCGCGCTCAGTTTCTGGAGCTGGGTGTGGGGCACGCCGGGGGCGCTGCTCGCGGTGCCGCTGCTGATCATCGTCAAGACGGTGCTCGATGCCGCGGGCCGGCCCGACATCGCCGGATTCCTGTTCGCCGAGGGCACCTTCACCAACACCCATCAGGACGAGGAGGCAGCCCTCCCGCCCGAGCTCCGATGATGATCCGGCCGCACGCCGGAAAATGATGCTCAGGCGTGTTGACAGGGCGGCGGGGCTCCACTAGGTGCCCCCTCCACCGACCAAGTTCGCGGGTGTAGCTCAGTTGGTTAGAGCGCCGGCCTGTCACGCCGGAGGTCGCGGGTTCGAGCCCCGTCACTCGCGCCATTCCTTGGAATGGTCCCCCCATCGCCAGCCGCGCGATCAGCGAAATATAGACCAATGTCCGAGATATTCGGCATTGCTTGGATATCGTTTTGCGGCATCTTCTGCTAATAATATTGCACGCATCTCCGCGTGTGAGTGGCAGGGCGCATGGAGCCTTTGGTTTGAGTTCATGGCGTAACCTGTTGCGGAACCGTGGTCGCGCTGCCGGCGTGATGAAGGAACGGTTGCCCGAAGGCACCTATATCGAACTGGTCCAGTCGCTGTTCGGCCTCACCCTGCCGGCGGTGATCATGACGCTCTGCTTCGTCGGCACCGGCGCCTATATATTGTCGCGCCACGAAGACGATCTTCTCCTCCTGTTCTACGGCATCGGCATCATTGCCTCGGTGGTGCGCCTCGCCGTGCTGTTCGGGCTGCGCGCCAAGGCCCGGACGCCGGGGCTCGGCGGGCATGTCGCCCGTTCGATCGAACGGCGCTTCGGCTATTCCTATATCGCCTTCGCGGCGGCCTTCGGCCTGTTCAGCGCGCGCGCCTATGGGGCGGTCGAAACCGATCTGCACATTCCGCTGGTCGCGATGGTGTTCGGCTATGGCGCCGGCGTCGCCGCCACCGTCTCGCTGCGCCTGTGGGTCAGTGTCACCGCGATCCTGATCGCGATCGTGCCGATGATCCTGGTCAGCCTGTTCATGCCCGGCGGCGCGCATTGGGGTACGGGGGTGCTCACCGGGCTGTTCCTGGGCGGCGGCGTGCTGTCGATGGTGCAGCGCTACCGCGAGACCTCCTCGCAGATATCGATGCGCCGCCTGATGGAGACGCTCGCCCGCCAGGATTCGCTCACCGGCCTGCCCAACCGGCTGGTGCTGCGCGAGCGGTTCGACGCGCTGGCCGCCGGATCGGACGAATCGGCGCTGATCGCGGTCCACTGCGTCGACATCAACCGGCTGGAGCCGGTCAACGAGATGTACGGCCACATGGCCGGCGATGCGCTGCTCAAGGCGGTGGCGCAGCGGCTGCGGCGCGTGGTGCGGGGCGACAATCTCGTTATCCATCTCAACGGCGACGATTTCGTCGTCATCCAACCGAATATGACCGAGCCGCGCGAGGCCGAGCTGCTCGCCCACCAGATCGTCGCCAATCTCGACAAGAGCTACGCGGTGGCGGGGGAAGACATCATCATCACCGCCAATATCGGCTATGCCGTCGACATGCAGAGCGGCGCCGAGCTCGAACGGCTGCTCGTCGCGGCGGAACGGGCGCTGCTCAGCGGCAAGCGGGGCGCAAGCGGGGTCGCCGCGTCGGAGGGCGATCCCTGGCGCGGCCACGCCCATGCGGCGGCCTGATCGGGGTACCCGGTTCAGCCCATCGTCCGCGGCACCGTCTCGATCCGTCCGCCATCGATCGTCAGCATGTTGAAGGAAGGCCGCGAGGCGCGCGTGCGCTGGGACAGCGTTCCCGCGCCGATCACCCGGATCGCCCGCCCGCCCGCCTCGATTTCGGCGTCGAACGGGTCGTGGACATGGCCGCTCAGCACCGCGCCGGCCCCGGCTGCCGCCAGCTGGGCAAGCGCTTCCTGCCCGCGCAGCGTGCGCCCGCGCGACCGGATGTCGTCGCGGTCCACCAGCGGGTGATGGGCGGCGATCACCGCCACCGCGTCGGGCGGGCGGCGGTGCAGCAGCGTCAGGGCGGCGTCCAGGCTGCGGCGGCTCACCACCCCCCAGGACCAGTTGTGGCGCCATTGCGCGCGCGCGGTGGTCTTCAGCGGCACCAGCCATAGGCCCGGCAGGTCCAGCGGCTTTTCCAGGTGGCGTTCCAGCCGCCGGAAGCGCCGATAGGGGCGCAGCAGCCGGCTGATCGGATTCCACGGCAGGTCGTGATTGCCGGGCTCGATCGTCATGGGCACGTCCAGGCTTTCCAGCCAGCGCGCCGCCGCCTCGAACTCGGCGGCGCGGGCGCGCATCGTCAGGTCGCCGGTCACCGCCACGGCATCGGGCCGCTCGGCCGCCACCGCCCCGGCGAACCAGTCGAGCGCAGCCTCGTCGGCGCAGCCGAAATGCAGGTCGCTGACATGGAACAGGCGGATCATTGCTCGTCCTCGCTGCCGATGGTGCGGATGAAGCCTAGCCGGGTCATGCCATGCGAAACGCGCAACGGGCCGGGAAGCTTCACGCTCTCCCCGTCGAACAGCAGGTGGATCGCGCGGCCGCCCTCGATCGACGCGGCATCGGGCGTCATGATCGTGACGGCAGGCGAGGTGCGCCAGTCTCCCGCCAGCCATTCGAGGCCCAGCCTGACGGCGCCGATCCAGCCGTCGACGTCGATCGCCGCGATTTCCATGCCGCCGGGATCGGGAATCGCCACCACCGCGCGGTGCCGCCGGTCGCGCGGTGTCCCGCGCAGCCTTACGCCGCCGGCGAAGCTGCGCGTCCAGGCGATCCGCGCGGCGCGCCAGGCCGCCTGCAGCCGGCCCTTGCGCACGGCCTCGCGTGCATGGGCCCAGGCAGCGGGCGGCCCGGCGATCATCGCGACGAAGGCGCGGTGCGGCCCCGCCTCGACGAAGGGTAGGGGAATGGCCTCCGGCGCCGGATCAGCGGCGGCGCGCGCCACGATCGCTTTTGGATCGGCACTGCCATGAAGCTGTTTCGCCAGCATGTTCATCGTGCCGCCGGGTAGCACCAGCACCCGACCGCCCCAGCCGTCGAGCGCGCAGGCCGCCGCATTGATTGTGCCGTCGCCCGCGAACAGGATCAGCAGTTCGATCCGCTCGGTAGCGAGATCGTCGGCGCGCGGCAGCGGCTCGTCGGGAAAGATCGTTGTGCGGACCAGTTCGATCGCGGTCTCCGCTGCCAGCGCATCGATTGAGTGCGTCTCGGTCACCGATCCGGAGGCGGGGTTGACGATCAGCCAGGCGCGCATGGCGCCGGAAAGCCCCACCGGGGAGAAGGGTTCCGCCTTCTTCACACGCCGGGGACAAAAACAATGCCACCACGCGTTATCTCCGCGATGGCCCGCCCCCTTGGGGTGGGTGAGCGAGGAAGAGATGATGCATTGGTTCAAGGCTCTCGCAGCGGCCGCGCTGCTGGCGGTTGCCGCCGGGCCGGCCCAGGCGGCCGACTGGTGGTTGGTGCCGGCGCGGCCCGGCGCCCAGGCGGTGATGTTCGCCGATGTCGAAACGCTGCAACGTCAGGGCGGCGTCGTGTCGCTGCGGGTCCTGCGGATCGACCGCGCGGGCCGCTCGGGCGAAAGAGTGGAGAGGATCCGCTGCGATGGTGCCCAGATGGATTTCCCGCTGCACCGCTTCGCCTGCGCGTCGGGTGCCGAGCGTGAGCGCTATGGCCTGATCCTCGCGGGGATGCCGCCGGACGAGGCGGCACGGATGGTCTTCGCGATACCCGCCCGCCCGCGCTCCTGACGCCCGGATTCATGCCGATCATTCACGAAAAAGGCCCGCCGGATCGCGCCGGCGGGCCTTTTTCGTCACCGATGATCGGTTCAGTCGATCATCGCCAGCGCACCGGCCATGCCGCGCTGCGCCAGTTCATGCGACATCGCCCCGCCGCTCAAGGTCGCCATGTCGATATTGGGCTGGTCTAGCACCGCCTTGTACAGGTCGCGGGCCTCGCTGCCGCGCTTCTCCTGCAGCCGGATCGCGGCCAGGTTCAGCAACACTTCGGGCGATCGGTCGCCCTTCTGATAGGCGGCCTCCAGCTTCGCCTCGATCTTGCCGATGCGGCCCTTGGAGATCGAAGCCGCGCCATAGGGATCGGCGACCTCGGTCGGCTGCGCAAGCACCGGCACAGCGAAAGCGAGCAGTGCGCCGGCGAGAACAACCTTGAACATTGGCAAACCCTCCGATTCGAATAATCGTCTTTGTTGCATCATCATGACAGAATCGACGATTTTCGGAAGAATTTTGTTGTTACACTTTTATGACGCTTTGGAAGAATATTTTCGATCTTTGCCGCGCAGGTAGAAGGCTGCGTAATCCAGGCATAAACTTGAGGTGAACCATCCTCGTCATGCCGAACTTGTGTCAGCATCTGTTCATCCGTGCGAACGCTGAGCCCAATGCGTCATTCCCGCGAAAGCGGGAATCAACGGTCACGATGGGCAGGAGCCTCTTGCGCACCGCCGCCCACGGAACCCAACCTCATCGTCATCCCGGGCACGACCCGGGATCCCGCTTCCTTGTGACAGCGGAAAGATCAGTGGAGCGGAGGTCCAGCAAGAGCAGGGAAGAGTGTCCGGCATTGGCGGGTCCGAGACAGCGAGCTTTGTTGAGCCCTAAGTTGTCCCCTCTTCCGTCTCTCAAACTGGTCGCCGATCAAATCCGGCGGCAGCCAAGGCAGCAATTCCCACCATAACGCTCAATGGTATCCCAACGAAGAACGGCAGAAGTCCAATGGACAAGGCGGCAGCGGTCCACTTCCTTTCTAGCATCGCATGGTGGGATCCTTCGAACCCGCTAAAGTAAAAATAGGCCAACGCGGCCATCGCGATGAAGAAGATCGTCGCTGCACTTCGCGTTTTTGAGCGCCTGTTTACCGCGCCGCAGACAATTGCAGCGACCCCGAACGGCATGAAAAGGAAAGCAATGCCGAGTTTGGTCGTAGACGCCCATTCCAGATGCCCGTGAACTGCTTCGCTGAAGGAGTCTCCGCCTACCGTCATCCGGGTGATCAGATCGGACCCCGTGACGGCGACTAGGAAGGCGGTAATCGCAATGAGCAGATAAGCTCTTATTGGCATTAGCAGGCCTCCGAAAGGTCTTATGTACGCTTCCCGCAATGCAAACTCGTGTGCCGATGCCGCTATTGGTCGTTCCCGGAAAGTCCGCTCGGTACCACACAGCTCTGATGCCTCCCCCAAACAAAAACCCCGCCGGATCGCTCCGGCGGGGTCTTCTTGTTCGCGATCGCCGGAGCGACCCCGGATCACGCCTCGTTGAGGTAATCGCCCGCATCGGCGTCGGTGCCGTGGGTCTCGCCCACCACCGCGCCCAGCGGATCGTCGCCGGTGTCGGCCTCGACCGGCTGGCGCAGCTCGGCCTCATGCTCCTCGGCGGCGCTCTGCGGCGCGATCAGCGACTCCTGCCAGTTGCGCTGCGCGGCGCGGAGCGCGGCGTCGCGGCTGCTGGCGGTGACGCGCAGGCGGCTCATGCCGGCGCCGGTGCCCGCCGGGATCAGGCGGCCGACGATGACATTCTCCTTCAGGCCGTTCAGCGTGTCGACCTTGCCCTGGACCGAGGCGTCGGTGAGGACGCGGGTGGTCTCCTGGAACGAGGCCGCCGAGATGAACGAGCGGGTCTGGAGCGAGGCCTTGGTGATGCCGAGCAGCACAGGCTTGCCCTGCGCGATCGTGCGGTTCTCGGCCTCGGCCTTGGCGTTGATCTCGTCCATCTCCTCGCGGTCCACCTGCTCGCCGGGGAGCAGGGTGGTGTCGCCGCCGTCGGTGATCTCGACCTTCTGCAGCATCTGGCGAACGATCGTCTCGATGTGCTTGTCGTTGATCTTCACGCCCTGGAGACGATAGACCTCCTGGATTTCCGACACGAGATATTCCGCGAGCGGCTCGATGCCGAGCACCTCGAGGATATCGTGCGGATCGGGCGAGCCGCCGATCAGGTTGTCGCCGCGCTTGACGTAGTCGCCTTCCTGCACGTCGATGACCTTCGACTTCGGCACCAGATACTCGACCGCGTCGCTGCCATCGTCCGGACGGATGATGATCTTGCGCTTGGCCTTATAGTCCTTGCCGAACTCGACCCGGCCGGAGACCTTGGCGATGATCGCGTTCTCCTTGGGCTTGCGCGCCTCGAACAGTTCGGCGACGCGCGGCAGACCGCCGGTGATGTCGCGGGTCTTGGCGGATTCGCGGCTGACGCGGGCGAGAACCTCGCCGGCCTTCACCGTCTGGCCGTCCTCGACCGAGAGCATCGCGCCCGGCGCCAGCATGTAGCGCGCGGTCTCGCCCGACGAGTCGTCGAGCAGGGTCAGGCGCGGACGGAGATCCTCCTTCCGGCTGGTGGCGCGATACTCGATGACGACCTTCTGGCTGATGCCGGTGGCTTCGTCGGTCTGCTCGGTCAGCGTCTGGTTGTCGATCAGGTCCTGATACTTCACGACGCCGCCGGTCTCGGTGATCACCGGCATGGTGAAGGGGTCCCACTCGGCCATGCGGTCGCCCTTGGAGACCTTGGCACCGTCATCGAGCAGCAGGTGCGCGCCATAAGGCAGGCGATGGCTCGCACGCTCGCGGCCTTCGCTGTCGATCACCGCCACTTCGCCCGAACGGCTCAGCGACACGCGGCGGCCGCGCGGATCGGTGATCGTGCGCAGCTCGCGATACTCGATCGTGCCGTCGGCGACCGATTCGAGGTTGGACTGCTCGTTGAGCTGCGCCGCGCCGCCGATGTGGAAGGTCCGCATCGTCAGCTGGGTGCCCGGCTCGCCGATCGACTGCGCCGCGATGACGCCCACCGCTTCGCCGATGTTCACCGGTGTACCGCGGGCCAGGTCACGGCCATAGCAGGCCGCGCAGACGCCGCCCTTCGATTCGCAGACCAGCGGGCTGCGGATCTTGACGCCCTGCACGCCGATCGCCTCGATCGAAGCGACCATCGGCTCGTCGAGCAGCGTGCCTTCGGAGACCAGCACCTCGTTGGTCTTCGAATCGACGATGTCCTCGGCCAGGGTACGGCCCAGGATGCGTTCGCCGAGCGACGCGATGGTGGCGCCTCCCTGGACGATCGCCTTCATGTCGAGCGCGCGGTCGGTGCCGCAATCCACCTCGACGACGACGCAATCCTGCGACACGTCGACCAGACGGCGGGTCAGGTAGCCCGAGTTCGCCGTCTTGAGCGCGGTGTCGGCAAGACCCTTGCGGGCGCCGTGGGTCGAGTTGAAATATTCAAGGACGGTCAGGCCTTCCTTGAAGTTCGAGATGATCGGCGTTTCGATGATCTCGCCCGACGGCTTGGCCATCAGGCCGCGCATGCCGGCAAGCTGCTTGATCTGCGCGGCGCTACCACGGGCACCGGAGTGCGCCATCATGTAGATCGCGTTGATCGGCTTCTCGCGGCCGTCCTCGCCCTTCTTGACCGCAGAGATTTCCTTCATCATCTCGGCCGCCACGCGGTCGCCGCAGCGCGACCAGGCGTCGATCACCTTGTTGTACTTCTCCTGCTGCGTGATCAGGCCGTCCTGATACTGCTGCTCGAAGTCCTTCACCAGGGCCTTGGTCTCGTCGACCAGCGGGTCCTTCGCGTCGGGGATGATCATGTCGTCCTTGCCGAACGAGATGCCGGCCTGGAAAGCGTGACGGAAGCCCAGCGCCATGATCGCGTCGGCGAACAGCACCGTCTCCTTCTGGCCGGTGTGGCGATAGACGATGTCGATGACGTCGCCGATCTCCTTCTTGGTCAGCAGGCGGTTGACCGTCTCGAAGGGCACCTTGTGGCTCTTCGGCAGGGTCTCGCCCAGCAGCATGCGGCCCGGGGTCGTCTCGACCCGCTTCATATACTGCTTGCCGTCCTCGTCGGTCTGCGGAACGCGGCTGATGATCTTGGTGTGCAGGGTCACCGCCTTGGCGGCCAGCGCCTGGTGGACTTCCTGCATGTCCGAGATCAGCGATCCCTCGCCGGGCTCGCCTTCCTTCAGCATCGACAGATAATAGAGGCCCAGCACCATGTCCTGCGAGGGCACGATGATCGGCTTGCCGTTGGCGGGCGACAGGATGTTGTTGGTCGACATCATCAGCACGCGCGCTTCCAGCTGCGCTTCCAGCGACAGCGGAACGTGCACGGCCATCTGGTCGCCATCGAAGTCGGCGTTGAAGGCCGAGCAGACCAGCGGGTGCAGCTGGATCGCCTTGCCCTCGATCAGCACCGGCTCGAACGCCTGGATGCCCAGGCGGTGGAGCGTCGGCGCGCGGTTCAGCAGCACCGGATGCTCGCGGATCACCTCGTCCAGGATGTCCCAGACTTCCTTGCGCTCCTTCTCGACCCACTTCTTGGCCTGCTTCAGGGTCATCGAGAGACCCTTGGCGTCCAGCCGGGCGTAGATGAACGGCTTGAACAGCTCGAGCGCCATCTTCTTCGGCAGGCCGCACTGGTGCAGCTTGAGTTCCGGACCGGTCACGATCACCGAACGGCCCGAATAGTCGACGCGCTTGCCGAGCAGATTCTGGCGGAAGCGGCCCTGCTTGCCCTTCAGCATGTCGCTGAGCGACTTCAGCGGGCGCTTGTTGGCGCCGGTGATGGTGCGGCCGCGGCGGCCGTTATCGAACAGCGCGTCGACCGACTCCTGCAGCATGCGCTTCTCGTTGCGGACGATGATGTCCGGCGCGCGAAGCTCCATGAGGCGCTTGAGGCGGTTGTTGCGGTTGATCACGCGGCGATAGAGATCGTTGAGATCCGAGGTCGCGAAGCGGCCGCCGTCCAGCGGCACCAGCGGGCGCAGGTCCGGCGGGATGACCGGGATGACTTCCAGGATCATCCATTCGGGGCGGTTGCCCGATTCCAGGAAGCTCTCGACGACCTTCAGCCGCTTGATGATCTTCTTGGGCTTCAGCTCGGACTTGGTCTCGGCCAGCTCCTTGAGCAGCTCCTCCTTCTCGCCCTCGAGATCGAGCTCCTCGAGCATGCGGCGGACCGCCTCGGCCCCGATCCCGGCGGAGAAGGCGTCCTCGCCATATTCGTCCTGCGCCTCGAGCAGTTCATCCTCGTTGAGGAGCTGATACTTCTCCAGCGGGGTCAGGCCCGGCTCGATGACGATGTAGGACTCGAAATAAAGTACGCGCTCCAGCTGCTTCAGCTGCATGTCGAGCAGCAGGCCGATGCGCGACGGCAGCGACTTCAGGAACCAGATGTGCGCGACCGGGGCGGCCAGTTCGATATGGCCCATCCGCTCGCGGCGGACCTTCGAGACGGTGACCTCGACGCCGCACTTCTCGCAGACGATGCCCTTGTACTTCATGCGCTTGTACTTGCCGCACAGGCACTCATAATCCTTGATCGGGCCAAAGATGCGCGCGCAGAACAGGCCGTCACGCTCGGGCTTGAACGTGCGATAGTTGATCGTCTCGGGCTTCTTGATCTCGCCGAAGGACCAGCTGCGGATGCGCTCCGGGCTGGCGATGCCGATCTGGATCTGGTCGAAGGTCTCGGGCTTCGCGACCGGATTGGCGAAATTGGTCAGTTCGTTCATGGGTTCGAACCCTTCCTGGAAAATCTGAACCCTCTCCCGCCTTCGCGGGAGAGGAGGGGCCCGCCGCCGTCAGGCGGTGGGAGGTGAGGGTCTTTCTCTCGTCGAAGAAGAAGACCCTCACCCGACCTCTCCCGCGAAGGCGGGAGAGGTGCCCCGAAGTTTACTCCGCAGCCTCGGCGATGCCGTCGTCGTCGGACGTGTCCTCGATCGAGGACAGTTCGACGTTGAGGCCCAGCGAGCGCATTTCCTTGACGAGCACGTTGAAGCTCTCCGGGATGCCGGCCTCGAAGGTGTCGTCACCCTTGACGATCGCCTCATAGACCTTGGTGCGGCCGACCACGTCGTCGGACTTCACCGTCAGCATCTCCTGCAGCGTGTAGGCGGCGCCATAGGCCTGGAGCGCCCACACTTCCATCTCGCCGAAGCGCTGGCCGCCGAACTGCGCCTTACCGCCCAGCGGCTGCTGGGTGACAAGGCTGTACGGCCCGATCGAGCGTGCGTGGATCTTGTCGTCGACAAGGTGGTGGAGCTTCAGCATGTAGATGTAGCCCACGGTCACCTTGCGGTCGAACTGGTCGCCGGTGCGGCCGTCGAACAGTTCCACCTGGCCGCTCTCGTCGAGGCCGGCGAGCTTCAGCATCGCCGCCACATCGGCTTCGCGGGCGCCGTCGAACACCGGCGTCGCCATCGGCACGCCGTTCTTCAGCACCTTCGCCATGTCGACGACCTGCTCGCCCGAAAGCGCATCGATCTCGCCATGATATTGCTCGCCATAGACATGCTTGAGCCGGTCGACGACCGCGGCCGGGGCCGCGCCGCCCACCGCGTCGGGATTGGCCTCGCGCCACACCTCCAGCGCCTCGGTCACCTGCTTGCCCAGGCCGCGCGCGGCCCAGCCGAGATGGGTCTCGAAGATCTGCCCGACGTTCATGCGCGAAGGCACGCCCAGCGGATTGAGCACGATGTCGACCGGGGTGCCGTCCTCCAGGAACGGCATGTCCTCCTGCGGCAGGATGCGGCTGATGACACCCTTGTTGCCGTGGCGGCCGGCCATCTTGTCGCCGGGCTGCAGCTTGCGCTTCACCGCGACGAACACCTTGACCATCTTCAGCACGCCCGGGGGCAGCTCGTCGCCGCGCTGCAGCTTCTCGACGCGGTCCTCGAACTTCTTGACGATCAGGCCGACGGCGTCGTCATACTGCGCCTTGACCGCTTCGAGGTCGGCCTGGACGGCGTCGTCCTGCACCGCGAACTTCCACCATTCGCGCTTCTCGACCTCGTCGAGCAGTGCCTCGTCGATGGTCGAGCCCTTCCGGATGCCCTTCGGCGCGGCAGTCGCGATCTGGCCGAGCAGCATCTCCTTCAGACGCGCATAGTTGGCGCGGTTCAGGATGGCGCGCTCGTCCTCGCGGTCCTTGGTCAGGCGGTCGATCTCCTCGCGCTCGATCGCCATCGCGCGCTCGTCCTTGTCGATGCCGTGGCGGTTGAACACGCGCACGTCGACGACGGTGCCCGAGACGCCCGGCGGCAGCCGCAGAGAGGTGTCGCGGACGTCGGAGGCCTTCTCGCCGAAGATGGCGCGGAGCAGCTTCTCCTCCGGCGTCATCGGGCTCTCGCCCTTCGGCGTGATCTTGCCGCACAGGATGTCGCCCGGCTCCACCTCGGCGCCGATATAGACGATGCCCGCCTCGTCGAGGTTGCGCAGCGCTTCCTCGCCGACGTTCGGGATGTCGCGGGTGATGTCCTCCGGCCCAAGCTTGGTGTCGCGGGCCATCACCTCGAACTCGTCGATGTGGATCGAGGTGAAGACGTCGTCCTTCACGATCCGCTCGGAGATCAGGATGGAGTCCTCATAGTTGTAGCCGTTCCACGGCATGAACGCGACGAGGACGTTGCGGCCCAGCGCCAGCTCGCCGAACTCGGTCGACGGGCCGTCGGCGATGATGTCGCCGGCGTGGACCACGTCGCCGACCTTCACCAGCGGGCGCTGGTTGATGCAGGTCGACTGGTTCGAGCGCTGGAACTTCATCAGCGTGTAGATGTCCACGCCCGACTTGCCCGCGTCCACCGATCCGGTCGCCCGGATCACGATGCGGGTGGCGTCGACCTGGTCGACGATGCCCGACCGGCGCGCGCCGATCGCGGCGCCCGAGTCACGGGCCACCGTCTCTTCCATGCCGGTGCCGACGAACGGCGCCTCGGCGCGGACCAGCGGCACCGCCTGGCGCTGCATGTTCGATCCCATCAGCGCGCGGTTGGCGTCGTCATTCTCCAGGAAGGGGATCAGCGACGCCGCGACCGACACGAGCTGCTTGGGGCTCACGTCCATCAGGGTGACATGATCGCGCGGCGCCATCAGGAACTCGCCGGCCTCGCGGGCGGAGATCAGCTCCTCGACGAAGCGGCCCTCGCCATCGAGCTCGGCGTTCGCCTGCGCGATGGTGTGCTTGGCCTCTTCCATGGCGGACAGATAGACGACCTCGTTGGTCACCTTGCCGTCGACGATCTTGCGGTACGGCGTCTCGATGAAGCCGTACTTGTTGACCCGGCTGAAGCTCGCCAGCGAGTTGATCAGGCCGATGTTCGGGCCTTCCGGCGTCTCGATCGGGCAGATGCGGCCATAATGGGTCGGATGGACGTCGCGGACCTCGAAGCCCGCGCGCTCGCGGGTGAGGCCGCCCGGCCCGAGCGCCGAGACGCGGCGCTTGTGGGTCACTTCCGACAGCGGGTTGGTCTGGTCCATGAACTGCGACAGCTGCGACGAGCCGAAGAATTCGCGGACCGCGGCCACCGCCGGCTTGGCGTTGATCAGGTCGTTCGGCATCGCCGTCGACACGTCGACAGACGACATCCGCTCCTTCACCGCGCGCTCCATGCGGAGCAGGCCGACGCGATACTGGTTCTCCAGCAACTCGCCGACCGAACGGACGCGGCGGTTGCCGAGATTGTCGATATCGTCGATCTCGCCCTTGCCGTCCTTCAGGTCGACCAGCGTCTTGACGACGGCCAGTATGTCCTCGGAGCGCAGCGTGGTGACGGTGTCCTCGGCATCGAGTTCGAGGCGCATGTTCAGCTTCACGCGGCCGACGGCCGACAGGTCATAGCGCTCGGAGTCGAAGAACAGGCCGGCGAACAGTGCTTCGGCGGTCTCCTTCGTCGGCGGCTCGCCGGGGCGCATGACGCGATAGATCTCGCTCAGCGCATGGTCGCGGTCCTCGACCTTGTCGGCCTTCAGCGTGTTGCGGATCCACGGGCCGGTCGAGACATGGTCGATGTCGAGCAGGTCGACATGGTCGAAGCCGGCCTTGTCGAGCTTGTCGAGATTCTCCTCGGTCACCTCGTCGCCGGCCTCGATGTAGATGCGGCCGGTCGACTCGTCGATCAGGTCATAGGCCGAATAGCGGCCGAAGATCTGGTCGGTCGGGATCAGCAGCGTCTCGAGCCCGTCCTTGCCGGCCTTGTTGGCCGCGCGCGGGCTGATCTTGGTGCCGGCCGGGAAGACGACCTCGCCGGTGGCGGCGTTCACCACGTCGAACGCCGGCTTCTGGCCGCGCCAGTTCTCGGCGACGAAGGGCACCTTCCAGCCGCCCTCGCCACGGATGTAGCGCTGGGTGCGGTAGAAATGGTTGAGGATGTCCTCGCCCGACATGCCCTGCATGCGGATGCGGACGATGCGGGCGATCTTCTCGCCCTCGGCGGTCTGGATGCTGCCGCCGGGGACGATCGATCCGGTCGGGTCCTCGATGGTGACGAGGTTGCCGGCGACCGCCTTGACCCGGCAGGCATAGTTGACGCCGGAGATGGCGACGATGTCGCCCGCTTCCAGCTTGCCCTTCTCGTGGTTGACCTCGATCACCGCGTCGCCCAGCGCGCGCAGCAGGCTGGTCACCGGCAGCTTGCGCTTGCGGTCGATGCGGACGTTGACGATGTCCTTGGCGTCGAACTCGAAGTCGAGCCACGAGCCGCGATAGGGGATGACGCGCGCGGCGAAGAGATATTTGCCCGAGGCATGGGTCTTGCCGCGGTCATGGTCGAACAGCACGCCCGGCGAACGGTGCATCTGCGAAACGATGACGCGCTCGGTGCCGTTGATCAGGAAGGTGCCGTTCTCGGTCATGAGCGGCATGTCGCCCATGTAGACGTCCTGCTCCTTGATATCGAGGACCGAACGGGTGTCCGTGTCGGGATCGACCTCGAACACGATCAGGCGCAGCGTGACGCGCATCGGCGCCGCATAGGTCATGCCGCGCTGGCGGCACTCGTCGGTGTCGTACTTGGGGTCCTCCAGCTCATACTGGACGAAGTCGAGCTCGGCTGTGCCGGCGAAATCGCGGATCGGGAAGACCGAGCGGAGCGTCTTCTCGAGGCCCGAGACATAGTTGTCCGCGGGGCGCGAGCGCAGGAACTGCTCGTAGGATTCGCGCTGAACCTCGATCAGGTTCGGCATCTGGACGACTTCGTGGATGTTCCCGAAGACCTTGCGGATGCGCTTCTTGGCGGTCGCCGGAACTGCCTTGGTGGCCATGCGTACTTCCCTCGCGTCAAAAATTTTGTCCGCATCGCAGCGGAATTCAGCCCGATTCGCGGCTGTTCGCCACGACAAAAAGTGCGGGTCCGGGCTGTCGGAACCGCACTGCCAGCGTTCTGGAAACCCTTGGAAAACCGGCTCCAATTCGTCGCGGTCCGTTCGCAAGGCGGACCGTGTCCCGGAGGGCCAAGGGCGGCACCCGCGCTCTCGCGCCGGGCATCTGCCGATATATGTGGAGGCGGCTATATAGGTCGCGACAGGGGCTTTGGGAAGGGGGCGATGCGTCATCAGGCCGGGGATAAGGCCGGCGCAGCGATGCTGCGCCGCTTCCACGGTACGGCGCCTTGACCCGCCCAGCCCCGACGCGCACATTTTGCCGATGACGCTCGAAGGCTTTCCGCGGATCGCTGTCGATCCGGCTGTCTGTGGGGGGCGGCCGACGATCGCCGGGACGCGTGTCCGGGTCAGCGACGTGCTCGAAACGCTTGCGGCCGGCGCGAGCCCCGAACAGATCCTCGCCGATTTCCCTTATCTGTCGATCGAGGATGTGCGTGGAGCACTCGTCTTTGCGGCGCGCGCCGCCGATCATCCTATCGTTCTCGCGCTGAATGAAGTTCGTCGTCGACGCGCAACTGCCGCTGGCTCGAGGCGCGGGGGGCACGAGGCCGACCATGTCATGACGCTTGGGTTGCTCGCTGCGGCCGATCGGCAGATCGCGCACCATGTCGAGACGAGCGGTGCGATCCTTATGACGAAGGATGAGGATTTCCTCGTTCTTCGCCTGCCCGACCGGTTCGGGTTGTTGTGCTGCGATGTGGTAATGCGACGAACGCGGCGCTGGTGGCCTGGCTTGAAGATCGATGGCCGAGGGTCGAGGACCTGCTTTCAAGCGGTGAGCGGGTCGTCGAATTGCGCTGACGATGACGCTATGCCGGCATCGCGATACGGTATCGGCGCTTGCGGCGCCCGGCACGCTGTTACAAGCTCGATCGCCCAATCCGATGGAAAAGGACCCATGATCCGCTCGCTTATCCTTGCCGCCGCCCTGCTCGCCGCTCCCGCGCTCGCCGCGCCGCCGGTCAAGGTGCCGCCCTCGCTGCAGGGCGCCACGGTCGGCGAGACGGTCGCGCGGATGAAGCCCGGCGAATATCTCTGGGCGCCACAGGTCGCGCCCGACGGGCCGGTGGTGATCGTCGTCTCGATCGCCCAGCAGCGCGCCTATGCCTATCGCAACGGCCTGCCGATCGGCATCTCCACCGTGTCGACCGGCAAGAAGGGTCATGAGACGCCGACCGGCGTGTTCACCCTCCTCCAGAAGAATGTCGACCACAAGTCTAACCTCTATGACGACGCCCCCATGCCCTATATGCAGCGGCTCACCTGGGACGGGATCGCGCTCCACGCCGGCAACCTGCCCGGCTATCCCGCCTCGCATGGCTGCGTCCGCCTGCCGCTCGGCTTCGCCAAACTGCTCTACGAGGTGACGAAGCTCGGCCTCACCGTGATCGTCACCGGCGGCGCGGAGGTGCCGCGCTTCGCGCCGACCCCATCGATCCTCAGCAACGATCCCGCCAAGGGCAAGGAGGAGCTGTTCGGCGGCACCCTCTGGCAGCCCGAGCGGCAGCGCACCGGCCCGGTCTCGATGATCATCAGCTCGGCCGACGGGCGGATGTTGGTGCTGCGCAACGGCGTGCCGATCGGTTCGGCCCCGGTGAAGATCGCCGGGGAGGTGACCGGCACCACCGCCTATACGCTCGGCGCGATCGAGAACGGCATCTATAAATGGATCAAGCTGCCGATGCCGGGCGAGACCCTCGCCGGCCCGGTCGAGGTCACGCCGGACGAGCGCGCCCGCCTGACCGTGCCCGAGGAGATGATCCGCGCCACCGCGTCGGTGGTGACGCCCGGCACCACCGTCGTCGTCACCCCCGACACGCTCCGGAGCGGCGGCGCCGGCAAGAAGATGACGGTGATGACGGCGGGGAAATAGCCGTCGCGCGACAGCGGGGCTGTCCATCGCGACGGCAAGCGGCTAGGGGCTTGGCCATGCGCCGCCTGTGGCCCCTGCTGATCATCTTCGCCGTGCTGTGCTGCGGCCTGCACGTCGGCGAGGCGGATACCGCCCATGTGGCGATCGAGCATCACCAGCTCGCATCGGATGACCCTGCCGCCGCCGATAATGGCGACGATAGGCCGGAACTGCCGGGCAAGATCGCCGACGCCGGCCACCATCATTGCCCGGTCGCGCCCGATCAGGCCCCCCCGCTGCTGCTGTGCCGCGCAGCGCCGGTCGCCCTGCTGACCAGCCGGCCGGTCGCGATCCTGTCGTCCCTGGCGCTCGCCCCGCCGGTCGAGCCGCCCTCCGCCTGAACACCATGCCGCCGCGCGGGCGTCGCCCGTGCCGTCGATCCACTGGTTTCAGGAATATCCCATGTTCAATGCAAGGCGTGCCGCCCTGGCCGCGGGAGCCGTTTGGCTCCTGTCCGGCCCGGTCGCGGCCCAGGAAATGACGATTTCGACACCCGCCGAACCCCAGGCGGAAATCGAGGAGGGCGACACGATCATCGTCCAGGCGACGCGCTCCGGCCGGCGCGTGCAGGATGAGCCGGTCCGCGTCGAGGTGCTCGGGCGCGAGGAGATTGAGGAGAAGATCCTCATGCGGCCCGGCAATATCGCCACGATATTGAGCGAGACCGGCGGGCTGCGCGTCCAGGTAACTGCGCCCGCGCTCGGCGCCTCCAACATCCGCGTCCAGGGGATGGACGGGCGCTATACCCAGCTGCTCGCCGATGGCCTGCCGCTCTATGGCGGCCAGGCCTCGTCGCTCGGCCTGCTGCAGATTGCCCCCACCGATCTCGGCCAGGTCGAGGTGATCAAGGGCGCCGCTTCGGCGCTTTACGGCCCCTCGGCGCTGGGCGGGGTGATCAACCTCGTCTCGCGGCGGCCGCGCTCGGAGCCGGAGGCGGAGCTTCTGCTCAACGCCACCACGCGCGACGGGCAGGATGCCACCGCCTATCTGGCCGCGCCCCTGTCCGAAGGCTGGGGCGCCTCGCTCACGGCGGGCGTCCATCGCCAGCGCCGCCAGGATATCGACGGTGATGGCTGGATCGACTTGCCGGGCTACCCGCGATGGACCGCGCGGCCGCGCCTGTTCTGGGACGGTGCGGCTGGTGCCTCGGCCTATCTCACCCTTGGCGCCATGGGCGAGCGGCGGCGGGGCGGCACTCTGCCGGGGCGGACGGTCGCCGATGGCACCGGCTTCCCGCAGGCGCAGCGGACGGCTCGCTTCGACGGCGGCCTCGTCGTGAAGCTTCCGGCCGGGGCGCTCGGCACCGCGCAGTTCCGCGCGTCGGGCATGGCGCAGCGCCACCGCCACCTGTTCGGCCCCGTCCGCGAGGATGACCGGCACGGCACCGCCTTCGCCGAAGCCTCGCTCGCGGGATCGGCGGGCGGCACCTCCTGGGTGGGCGGCATCGCCTGGCAGCTCGATCGCTTCCGCTCCGACGACCTGCCCGCCTTCGACTATAGCTATCGCGTGCCGGGCCTGTTCGCACAGGCCGAGCAGGAACTGGGCTCCGGGCTCACGCTGGCGGGCAGCGGCCGGCTCGACGTCCACAATATCTATGGCACCCATGTCAGCCCCCGGCTGTCGCTGCTCTACCGGCCGGGGGCTTGGACGATCCGTGCGTCGGGCGGGCGGGGTTTCTACGCCCCCACTCCGTTCGTCGAGGAAATCGAGGCGGCGGGCCTGTCGCGGCTCGAACCGCTCGCCGGGCTGCGCGCCGAAACCGCCACCACAGGCTCGCTCGACATCGGCCATGCACGCGGGCCGTTCGAGGTGAACATGACCCTGTTCGCCTCCGACATGCGCGGTTCCACCCGGCTGGAGCCCTTCGGCATCGGCCCGTCGGGCCAGCCCGAACGGGTCAGGCTCGCCAATGTCGCGGGCACGACGCGCATCCGGGGATCGGAACTGCTGCTGCGCTATCGCCGCCATGGTTTCACCGTCACCGGCAGCTATGTCTATGTCCGCGCCACCGAACCCGATGGCGGCGGCGGGCGGCGCGCCGTGCCGCTCATCCCCCGGCACAGTGCCGGCCTTGTCGGCATGTGGGAAGCGCACGGCAAGGGGCGGATCGGCGTGGAGGCCTATTATACTGGCCGCCAGGCGCTGGAGGACAATCCCTATCGCACGCGCAGCCGGCCCTATGTCGAGCTCGGCCTGCTCGGGGAGATCGCCGTTGGACCGGCGCGGCTGTTCCTCAATGCGGAAAACATCCTCGACACGCGCCAGACCCGCCACGATCCGCTGGTCCGGCCCGGCCGCGCCGTCGATGGCCGCTGGACGGTCGACGCCTGGGGCCCGATCGAGGGCTTCACCCTCAATGGCGGGGTCAGGCTGAAGCTGTAGCGGCGCGGGGTGCCGGCCCTTCCGGAAACCGCCATCCCGGGCG
The DNA here is from genome assembly GCF_002355275.1 of Rhizorhabdus dicambivorans. Taxonomy (NCBI): domain Bacteria; kingdom Pseudomonadati; phylum Pseudomonadota; class Alphaproteobacteria; order Sphingomonadales; family Rhizorhabdaceae; genus Rhizorhabdus; species Rhizorhabdus dicambivorans. Next base: position 936,959 of record NZ_CP023449.1, read on the forward strand.
CGACCCGGGATGGCGGGAGCCGCTACTTCGCGGCGTTCCTGTCGGTCCGATATTTGTCGAACCAGGCGATGATCGCCGATGCCTTGGCCGCCGATTGGGACGGCCGCGCCGCGATGCCGCCATGGCTCGCCCCGGGCACCTTGACCAGCGCGGTCGGCACGCCCTGTATCTGCAGCGCCGCATAATATTGCTCGGCCTCGCTGACCGGGGTGCGATAATCCTCGCTGCCCACCACCACCAGCGTCGGCGTCCTGACGTTGCCGACCAGGCTCAGCGGCGAACGGTTCCAATAGCCCATCGGGTCCTCCCAAGGCTTCTTGGGGAACCAGTAGCGCGATGTGAACAGGGTCGCGTCCATCGTCAGCGCCTCGCTGATCCAGTTGATCACCGGCTTCTGGGTGGCGGCGGCGCGGAAGCGGTTGTTCTTGCCGATGATCCAGCTGGTCAGCACCCCGCCGCCCGATCCGCCGGTCACGAACAGGTTGTCGGGATCGGCGATGCCGGCCGCGATTGCCGCGTCGACCGCCGCCATCAGGTCGCCATAGTCGTCGCCCGGATATTTGTGGTGGATCTTCTGCGCGAAGGCCTCGCCATAGGATGTCGATCCGCGCGGGTTGGTATAGAGCACCGCATAGCCGGCGGCGGCATAGAGCTGGTCGTCGGTTGAGAAATGGGGGCCATAGGCGGTGTGCGGGCCGCCGTGGATCTCCAGCACCAGCGGCACGCGCTGGCCGTTCCGGTATCCGGGCGGCAGCACCAGCCAGGCGGGGATGGCCAGCCCGTCGGGCGCCGTCACCGCCAGTTCGCGGACCTCGCCCAGGCTCCTGTGGTTCAGCAGGTCGTCGTTCAGCGCGGTCAGCCGCCGCGCCTTGCCGCCGCTGCTCACGGAGATGTCGGCCGGGCGCAGCGCCGAACCGCTGGTGAAGGCGATCGCCCCGCTCTTGGAAACGCTGTACTGCCCGCCGCTATAGGGCCGGTCCAGGCCGGTGCCGGTCAGCCCCGTCGCGATTTCCGTCACCTTGCCGTCCAGGGTGACGCGGGCGATCCGGTTGATGCCCTTCTCGTCATATTGCGCGTAGAGCGATCGGCCGTCGGGCGCCCAGCGGACATCGTCGATGCTGCGGTCCAGCGATGCGGTCACGGCGCGCGCGCCGCTGCCGTCGCGGTTCATCACGTAGAGCAGGCTGTTCTGGTAGGACAGACGCTTGTCGTCATAGCCCAGATAGGCGACCTTCGCTCCGTCCGGGGATACGATCGGCGACACGTCCGGCCCCTCCCGGCTGGTCAGCGCCCGGATCGCCCCGCTCGCCACGTCGAGCGCGTAGATTTCGGGATCGAAGATGTTCTGCTGCCAGTCGGGCTTGCGCACCGCGCTGAACAGGATCGATCGCCCGTCGGGCGTCCAGCTCAGCGGGCCGCCGTCATTATAGTCGCCGAAGGTCAGCTGGCGCGCCGGGCCGCCATCGGCCGGCACCAGGAAGATATGGTCGTAGCCGGGCTCGACATAGCCGCCGCCGTCGTTGCGATAGTCGACCCGGTCGATCACCTCCAGCGGCTTGGCCCATTCGGCGCCCTCGGGCTTGGCGGGCGCCTTGCCCAGCTTCAGCCCCTCGCCGGGCACGCGCATCACATAGGCCAGGCTGCGGCCGTCGGGCGACCAGGCGATCGCCTGCGGTGCGTCGGGCAGGCCGGTCACCTTCACCGTCGCCCCGTCGCCCGCGCCGGCGCCCGCCATCCAGCGGACGTGGAGCTGCGGCTTGCCCTTGGCGTCGGCGGCGACATAGGCCAGCCGCCGCCCGTCGGGGGACCAGCGCGGCTGGCTGGCATCGGCGACCAGCGGGCGCTGCGCGCCGGTGGCGCTGTCGACCAGCCAGATCGATCCCTTCTGCCGGTCGGTCATGATGTCGCCCTGCTTGCGCACATAGGCGACGGTGCGGCCGTCGGGGCTGATCTGCGGGTCGGTCGCGACCTGCAGGGCGAAGATGTCCCCGCCCTCGAAACGCGACACCAGCGACGGCGCGGTTTCGGCGAAGGCCGGGGCGGAGAGGATGGGCGCGCCGAGCAGCAGCGCGGCCAGGGTCGGTTTGAGCATGGGAAACCTCGATCTGCGGATGCCACAGAGTTGCGCGTTTCGGCGCCGGGCTCAAGAAGTGTATTGCAATCGCAGGACGGTGACGGCGATCGCGGCCGCCCATCTTCAGCGGGGCGGTGGATCCATTTTGATGCATTTATATTAATTGCACGGGGAGGGCCATGCTGTAGGATCGTCATATGGCTCAGGGACAAAATGCGGCTTTGAATGTGGAAGCCGTCCGGCGCTCGGAAACGCGGGAACGCCTGCTGGAAACGGCCGAGAGGCTGTTCGGAACCCATGGTATCGACGGCGTATCGCTCCGCCAGATCCGGCTGGAGGCGGGTCAGCTCAACAGCAATGCGGTCCAGTATCACTTCGGCAGCAAGGATGATCTGATCTATGCGATCATGAAGGCCCGCGTCAGGCATATGGAAGCCATTCGCCGGGAAATGCTCGAAAAGGCGGAGAGGGAGGGGCGCACCTCCGATCAGCCCACATTGCTGAAGATCATGTGCCTGCCCCATCTGGAACTGAAAAGTGCCGACGGGCGATATCCCTATGCGCGCTTCATGTCTGAATATCTGACCAGGTACAGGGCAAGGAACATACAGCATCCGATAGAAGATCGCCTCGAAACCCCGATATTGTTCAAGGTGGTGAAATTGCTGCGGTCCACGCTGTTCATGCTGGATCGGGAAATAGCGCTCATGCGCGTCACCGCTGCCACCCTGATATTCCTGAATGCGCTCGTCCAGTATGATTCGGGTATAGCCTATGAAGGCCATTCTCTGGACCTGGGGATCGTTGCCGACGAGGCGATCGTCATGGCGGTCGCGGCGCTCAACGCCCCCCCGAGCGAGTCGCTACGCAGCCGCTATGAAAAGAGCTAGGTACGCTCGGCAGGCTAAATATATATGTATTAAATCCAGCGAGGCGCTGAACCGAAGATGCGCTTCGTAAGGGCGCCTGATCGGATGCCCGGGACCGTTTTGGCTGCCTGAATGGCGGCGCGACGGATCCTGCTTGTACGGGCGGATGCCGTCCATACTGGTCCGGGGGAGTGGGTGTGCGAATGGACGTTAGGCACCTTCGGGCATGGGCCCGACTCGTCCCGATGATCCTCGCGGCGTCCCCGCTGACGGCCGCGTCGGTCTCTGCGCTCCCGCCAGCGCCCAGCTATGCGCTGGACAGGGCCGATCAGTTTGATCCTTCGCCCCGGCCGGATGTGGTTCCTGGCGATCCATCCGCCCGCACGGCGCTCGCCCACATCCTCACCGCCGATGCCGTCATCTACGGCCTCGCCGGCGTGTACCAATATGAGCAGATGTACCGCCAGGCGGTGGATCGCGATGCCCCCCGCTTCACGGGTTTCAATCGCTTCTGGCACGATAATGATCTCGCCGGACCCGGCTATGCCGCGTTCAAGGCGCCCAACTCCGACACGCTCTACTCGAACGCGTGGCTCGATCTCCGCGACGGGCCGGTGCTGATCCATGTGCCGGATATCGGCCTGCGATACTATACGCTGAATTTCTTCGATGCCTTCGGCAATCCCAGCAACATCAGCACGCGGACCTTCGGGTCCGGCGCCAGGACCTATCTCGTCGCCGACGCCAATTGGTCCGGCAAGGTGCCGGACGGTGCCACGCTGTTCCGTGTCGCGACGCCGCAAAGCTGGATTCTGATGCGGCTGTTCGCTGCCGATGCCGCTGAACTGGCGGTGGCCCGCGGCGTGCAGAAACAAGTGTCCATCGTGGCGCCCGCGCGCGTATCTGCCGATCCGCTGCGCTTTCCCGCGCCCGACATCGGGTCGCCGGCCGGGTTCCTCGCCATCCTCGATCATGTGCTGCGGACCAATGGGCATCCCGATCAGGAGGATGCGCTCGTCCATCGCTTCGCGCAGATCGGTATCGGCCGGGATGATCTATTTGATTTCGCCCGACTGGACCCCGAAATCCAGGCGGGAATCAGATCCGGTTTTGCTGAGGGGATGCGGATTGTCGAGGCATCGCACACCCAGTTGGGGCAACCGACCGGCACCGGCTGGGCGAAGGTCGAGAAGGGCCGCTACGGCTTCAACTATCTGAACCGCGCGACGGTCAATGCCGTCGGGCTCGGCGCCAATGTCAGCGCGGAGAACCATTCCTTCACCACCTTCGTGGACGGCGACGGCGCCTCGCTCGATGGCAGCAGGGGGGCCTATGTGCTGGATCTCGATCCGCCGCCCCCGGTGGATGCCTTCTGGTCCGTCACCCTTTACGATGCGCAGAATTTCGAACTCTTCGCCAATCCGCTGCGCCGCTATCTCATCAACGGGAAGACCCCCGGGCTGAAGGTGGGGCCGCGCGGTTCCGTCCGGATCGTGATGGCGCACGACAGGCCGGCGAAGGGCGCCAACTGGCTGCCGGCGCCGGACGGGCGCTTCTTCGTGGTGATCCGTGCCTATCGGCCGCGGCAGGAACTGCTCGACGGAAAATGGCTGCCGCAGCCCATCAGGCCGATCGGCCTGCCACGGGCGGCCAGGGATGTCGCGCGATGACGGGGGGCGATCGCGACGGCGCTCCTGGCGACTTTCGCCTGACGCGCAGGCAACTCTGCGCCCTGCCGGGATCTGCGGCGCTGCTGGGGCTGTTGGGCGGCTGCGCCTTCGCGGCCCGCGCCGATGCGCCGCCCCTGCCTTCGGACCTTTTCGGCGGCACTACCGCCGATCCCTATCTGCTGGCGTTGCGGGCCTATATCTGGGGCTATCCGCTGGTGCGCGCGGCGCAGGTCCGCCAGAATACCACGCTTCCGGCCGATCCTTTCCGGCCTCGTCCGCCCTCCGCCGCCGGCGCCGCTATCAACCGGCTCGGCCATGCTGCCGAACTGGCGACGCCGTTGATGAAGCAGGGCGTCGCTCCCAATAACGACACCCTGTACAGCCTCGCCTGGCTCGACATGCGCGAAGGTCCCTTCGTGCTCGAAATGCCCGATTTCGGCGATCGCTATTACACCGTCCAGTTCGGCCAGGCCGACAGTTCGACCGAACAGGCGCTGGGCCAGCGCACCCATGGCGGGCAGTTGCCGCCCGTGCTCATCCAGGGGCCGGACCAGCAGGTCGCTTTGCCAGCCGGCATGGTGGGGGTTCGGTCCCGGCAACGCTATATGATGATCGCGGAGCGTTCGCTGGTGCGGACTCCGGCCGATCTCCCGGCGGTTCATGCCCTCCAGCGGGCGATGCGTCTGCGCCGCTGGGTGGACTATGCGGCGGGCACCGACCTTCCTGCGCCGGTATCGGACCAGCGTCCGCTGCTGGCGCCCGACACGCGCTGCCCCGCACCCCTCCATTTCCTGGAGATGCTCGGCAACGTCCTGCGCGACTGGCGGCCCGATGCCGGCGAGGCTCGTCTGATCTCCGGCCTTCGCCCGCTCGGGCTCGCCGCCGGGCGGGGATTCCGGCTCGAAGCGCTTTCGCAGGCCGGGCGTGCGGCTGCGGCGCGGGGCCTTGCCGATGCCGAAGCGGCGGTGCGTGCCAAGACGTTCACGCTGGGCCGCAACGTCAACGGTTGGAGCGTCAACTATGGGGGGTCGGTCTTCGGCGAGGATCATCTGCTCCGTGCCGCCGTGGCGATGGACCAGATCTATGTGCTCCCCGCTGAAGAGGCGCTATATCCCAATGCGCGGTCGGATGGCGGCGGGCAGCCGCTGGATGGGCGCAACCGTTATGTTCTGCGGTTCGGCGCGGGCGATCTTCCGCCGGTCGATGCCTTCTGGTCGATCACCATGTATTTCGCGCGCGGGCTGATGGTCCCCAATGCCGCCGGAATCTATTCGATCGGTGATCGCACGGGCGGCCTCGTCCGCAACGCCGACGGCGGAATCGACATCATGATCCAGCAGGAGCCGCCGGCGGCGCCGAGGTCCGTGAACTGGCTGCCCGCACCGCCTGAACCGTTCATGGTCATGATGCGGCTGTACAGGCCGCGCGCGCCGGTGCGCAGCGGCCATTGGAAGCCGCCCGCCATCCAGAAGATCGGCGGGGCCTGACCCATGCGCCGTTCCGACAGTTCGACAACAATATGATCCAGTGGGGGATTGCCATGCATAAAGAATATGATTTCCGACGCGCCATCATCATGGGGGTGCTGCTTCTCGGCTCAAGCATGCCGGCTCTGGCGCAGGGCCAATCCGGCGGAACGCTGCGTCCTGCGGAAGAGGCCGGCTCGGCCGATGTCGGCGATATCGTCGTCACCGCACGCCGCCGTACCGAGCGGCTTCAGGATGTGCCCGTCGCCGCCACGGTGATCGGCCAGCAGCAAATCCGCCAATATGATCTGACTTCGGTCGCCAATATCCGCATCGCGGCACCCGAACTGTCGCTGGATCGAGGCTTCACGGGATCGGGCGCCTCCATCTCGTTGCGCGGCGTCAGCTCCGCTTCGATCGACGGCGGCGTCGAACAGTCGGTCCTCATCGATTTCGACGGCATGGCCATCAGCCGTGGCCGCATCACCAATGATGCGCTGTTCGATGTGGGAAGCCTCACCGTGCTGAAGGGCCCGCAGGCCGTGTTCTTCGGCAAGAACTCGCCCGGCGGCGTGGTCTCGATCAAATCGGCCGAGCCCACCGACACTTTCTCGGGCTTCGTGCGGGCCGGCTATGAATTCCATGCCGATACCAAGCAGGTCGAAGCGGCGATCAGCGGCCCGGTCGGTGATGGGCTGGCGGCGCGCCTCGCCATCTTCGGCAGCGACAGCAAGGGCTACATCCGCAATCTGAGCCGGGGCGTGCCCGATCTCGTCCGCACCGCGGTGTCGGGCAGCACCTTCGTGCCGGCCGCCCCGGCCCGGCTGGGCGCCGAACGCCGGCTCGCCGCGCGCGCCACCCTCGCCTATGATGCCGGCAACGGCTTCACCGCCAACCTCAAGGTTCTATACAGCGCGCAGGACAGCCAGGGCGTGCAGAGCCTCAGCGAAGTGATGGGATGCCCGGCGGGACGGACTCAGCCCGTCACCACAGGCAACGTCGTCGATCCGAATGGCGACTGCAAGCTCAACGATCGGATCGCGCGCGGCGGACTCTCCCAGACCATCCTGGATGCCTGGCCGCAGGTGCGGGGAAGAAATCGCGGTCGTCCCGATGGCAAGAACGACACGTTCATGCCGGTACTGACGCTGAACTATAAGACCGACAGCATCAACCTGACCAGCGTGACCGGCTATTACGACTATGACTATGCCAGCCAGGGTAATGCCGACGGCACGTCCTATTCCTATTTCTATTCGTACAGCAACGAACGGAACAAGAGCTTCTACCAGGAGGTGAGGGCCACGACGACGCTGGACGGAATGTTCAACTTCGCCGCGGGCGGCCATTATGAGCGGAACCGCAGGACCCTCTATGTCGGTGGTGCCTCGGGCCCCCTGCCGATGGATCCGGCGACCGGCCGCTACAACACCAACGACAATGAACAGCACAACAGGTCGGAAGCCTGGTCGATCTTCGGGCAGGCCATCGCGAAGATCACGCCCGAGCTCGAGCTGGCGGGTGGCGGCCGCTATACGAAACAGCAGAACGAACTCGACTCGTTCAACACCTATCTCCATCCCAATGTCCGCTCGCAGCTTCCGGTTGGCGTCCATATCCGGGGCAAGAAGTCGCAGGACAATTTCTCGCCCGAGGCGACGCTGACCTGGCGCCCCAGCCAGGAAATCACACTCTACGGTGCCTACAAGACCGGCTTCCTGGCTGGTGCCTATTCAAACCCCGGCGTCCTGGCGGCGACGGCCACCCTGGCCTCGCTCGATTTCAAGGCGGAGACGGTTAAGGGTTTCGAGTTGGGGCTTAAGACGTCGTTGCTCGATCGGCGGCTCACCACCAACATCACCGGCTATCGGTACATCTACAAGGGTCTGCCGCTCACCTCGCTGATTGCGTTGAACACCAACACGCTGGTCTTCATCACACAGAATGCCGCCAGCACGATAGCGCAGGGTATCGAGGTGGAAAGTGCGTTCGATGCGGGTGGGGGCACGCGGCTGCGCGCGACGGCGTCCTATAACGACGCCAAGTTCCGCCGCTTCGAGCGTGCCCAATGCTATACCGGCCAGACGGTCGCGCAGGGCTGCCTGATCGATCCGGTCACCGCGGCCCGCTATCAGGATTTGTCGGGCCGGGCCGTCTATCGCGCACCGAAGTGGATCGCGACGGCGGGTATCTCCCAGGAAGTGGAGCTGTCGCCGGACCTCACCCTCAACGCAACCGCCGATCTCCGCTACACGTCCGACTATTATGCCGGGCTCAACCTCAACCCGCTGACCTACCAGAACGGCTATGTGGCGCTGAATGCCGGTGTGACGGTAACCAGTTCCAGCGGGCTGTCCGTGGCGCTCATCGGCCGGAACATCACCAATCGCCGATATGCCACCATCGCCCTCGACAAGCCGGGCGGCGCTGGGGAGGCTTTCACCGTCGCGGGCGAGCCGCGCGCGGTGGTGCTGCAGCTCGGCTACAAATTCTGAGTCTGAAGATGGGCTGGAGCCGTTCCGGCTGCGGCCCGCCTGCACCGATCAGGTGAGCAAATCCCCTGAACACTGGCCCGGCCACCGCAAGGTGCGCCGGGCCTTTTTCGTTTGGTCCCTTGCCCCGGCATCGGTGTCGCATTCGCCTTTTGCGAAGGCGCCGGGCAAAACGAAAGGGGCGGCCCGTTGCCGGACCGCCCCTCTGTTCGTTCGCTGAGAAGCGAAGAAGCGTTCGTCGCGATGTTCGTGGCGGGCGTGCCGCCCGCCCCGAAACCGCTCGGAGCTTACTTGAGTTCGACGGTCGCGCCGGCTTCCTCGAGCTGCTTCTTGATCTTCTCGGCCTCGTCCTTGTTGACGCCTTCCTTGACGGCCTTCGGAGCCGACTCGACCAGGGTCTTGGCTTCGGTCAGGCCCAGGCCGGTGATGGCGCGGACTTCCTTGATGACGTTGATCTTCTTGCCACCGTCGCCGGTGAGGATCACGTCGAACTCGGTCTTCTCTTCGGCGGCCGCGCCACCGCCGGCGCCACCGCCAGCGGCCGGAGCCGCAACCGCGACGGCAGCGGCGGCCGAAACGCCCCACTTCTCTTCGAGGAGCTTCGAGAGCTCCGCGGCTTCGAGAACGGTGAGAGCCGAGAGGTCGTCAACGAGCTTGTTCAGGTCTGCCATTTTAAGTCTCCATCAGGGCCGCTCGGGCCCAAAAGTTTTCAGTGAAATAGATATCGAGGAAGAGGATCAGGCCTCTTCTTTCGCCGCATAAGCGCCGAACACCCGGGCCAGCTGGCCGGCGGGTGCCTGGACGATCTGGACGACCTTGGTCGCGGGCGCCTGGATGAGGCCCACGATCTTGGCGCGCAGCTCGTCGAGCGACGGCAGCTCGGCCAGCGCCTTCACGCCGGCCACGTCGAGGACGGTCTCGCCCATCGCACCGCCCACGATTTCCAACTTGTCGTTGGTCTTCGCGAACTCGACGATCACCTTCGCCGGGGCGACGGGATCGACGGAGGTGCTGAGCGCGGTCGGACCGACAAGCAGATCGTTGATCGCGTTGTAGGTCGTGCCCTCGAGGGCAATGCGGGCGAGCTTGTTCTTCGATACCTTGTAGCTGGCACCGGCTTCGCGCATCTTGTTGCGCAGCGTGGTCGACTGCGCAACGGTGAGGCCAAGATTGCGGGTGACGATCACCACGCTCGTGCCCTCGAAGGTGCTCTTCAGCTCGGCGACCAGCTCGGTTTTTTGAGCTCGATCCATGCCTTACTCCTTAGAACCACCCCAGCAGCACATCCGCTGGGGCTTTGAGCCACGGGACAGATACGCCGTCCCATGACCCGTCCGAGGGGTCGGTCGCCTGGCCGTGAGCCCGAAGGAGCGCGGCAGACCCGGCGGTCACCCATCAAGGGCTGGGCCGGTAAAACTTTTCCCCGTCTAGGCAGGAGATTAAGTGGGGCATATTCCCCACACCTGCTGTCTCGGACGGTACAATCCCGGCCCCGCTGCAAGCGGAATCGGAACATGAAGGCGCGCCCCTACAGCAGGGCGGCGGCCTTGTCGAGTCTGATGGGCAGCCGTCGCCCGGCGGAGGCCGGGGCCGCAAGCGTTTGCCGCCCCGTCTCGCGAGCCTGGCCTGCGCCCCAGCCTGGCCTAGGCCCCCGGCGCGCCCCGCCACATGCGGCTCAGCACGCCGTCCTTCTGCACATAATGGTGGTAGAGCGCCGCGCCGACATGGCCGATGATCAGCACCGCCCACGCGATGCCGAACAGCTCATGCGCGTTGTGGGTGCCCTGGGCGAGCGGCGAGCCCTTCTCCACCGCGAATTTCGGCACGTCGAACAGCCAGAAGAAGCTCAGCGGCCGGTCCCCCGCCGAGCTGAAGATCCAGCCGGTGATCGGCAGGATCAGCATCAGCGCGTAGAAGATCCAGTGCAGCCCGTGCGCCAGCACCGCCTGGACCCGGCCCACGCTCGCGGGCAGCGGCGGCGCCGGATGGGTGATGCGCCAGAACAGGCGGAACAGGCTCAGCGCCAGCACCAGCAGCCCGATCGACTTGTGGATCGGCATCACCGGGAACAGCTTTCCCAGCGGATCGTGCAGGATGCCGAACAGGATGTTGACGATGACGAGCGTGCCGATCGTCCAGTGCAGCCTGCGGGCGACGGCGTTGTAGTGGAGCTGGGCCTCGGTCATGCGCTTCTCCGCGACGCGGCCGGACGGAATGTTCCGGCCGCGTCCTAAAGGATCAGCTTTTGACGCGGTTCGCAACCAGATCGTCGACCACCGCCGGATCGGCGAGGGTGGAGGTGTCGCCCAGCGAACTGACGTCGCCTTCCGCGATCTTGCGCAGGATGCGGCGCATGATCTTGCCGGAGCGGGTCTTGGGCAGGCCCGGCGCGAACTGGATCGCGTCGGGCGTCGCGATCGGGCCGATCTCGGTGCGGACCCAGTCGCGCAGCGTCTTGCGCAGTTCGTCGCCCGGTTCCTCGCCCGCGTTCAGCGTCACATAGGCGTAGATGCCCTGGCCCTTGATGTCGTGCGGGAAGCCGACCACCGCCGCTTCCGCCACCTTGGGATGCAGCACCAGCGCCGATTCCACCTCGGCGGTGCCCATGCGGTGGCCCGATACGTTGATGACATCGTCGACCCGGCCGGTGATCCAGTAATAGCCGTCCTCGTCGCGGCGGCAGCCGTCGCCGGTGAAATATTTGCCGGCATAGGTGCTGAAATAGGTTTGGAAGAAGCGCGCATGGTCGCCCCACACGGTGCGCATCTGCCCCGGCCAGCTTTGCGTGATGCACAGATTGCCCTCGGTCGCGCCCTCCAGCACCGCGCCTTCCGCGTCGACCAGTTCGGGCACCACCCCGAACAGCGGCCGGGTGGCGCTGCCGGGCTTCAGGTCGGTCGCGCCGGGCAGCGGGGCGATCATCGCCGCGCCGGTCTCGGTCTGCCACCATGTGTCGACGATCGGGCAGCGCCCTTCGCCCACCACCTCATGATACCAGCGCCACGCCTCGGGGTTGATCGGCTCGCCGACCGTGCCGAGCAGGCGCAGAGACTTCCGCGACGTCTTCGCGACATATGCGTCGCCGTCCTTCATCAGCGCGCGGAGCGCGGTCGGCGCGGTGAAGACGATCTCGACCTTGTGGCGGTCCACCACCTGCCAGATGCGGCTGGCGTCGGGCCAGTTGGGCACGCCTTCGTACATCAAGGTGGTCGCGCCGTTCGCCAGCGGGCCGTAGACGATATAGCTGTGCCCGGTCACCCAGCCGATATCGGCCGCGCACCAGTATATCTGCCCCGGCCGGTAATCGAAGCAGATCTCATGGGTCAGGCTCGCCCACAGCAGATAGCCGCCGGTGCTGTGCAGCACGCCCTTCGGCTTGCCGGTCGATCCGCTGGTGTAGAGGATGAACAGCGGGTCCTCGGCGTCCATCGGCTCGGGCGCGCAGTCGGTGGAGGCGCCCGCCGCCGCCTCATGATACCAGATGTCGCGCCCCGCCTGCATCGGCACCTCGCTGCCCGTCGCCTTGACGACGATCACCTTCTGCAGGCTCGGCGCATGCTTCGCGGCGGCATCGACATTGGTCTTCAGCGGCACCAGCTTGCCGCCGCGCCGCCCGCAATCGGCGGTGATGACGACGCTGCTGTCGCAATCCTGGATGCGCCCGGCCAGCGCCTCGGGGGAGAAGCCCCCGAACACCACCGAATGGATCGCCCCGATCCGCGCGCAGGCGAGCAGCGCGAACGCGGCTTCCGGGATCATCGGCAGATAGACGGTGACGCGGTCGCCCTTCTTCACCCCTTGGCCCTTCAGCACATTGGCGAAGCGGCACACCTCCTCATGCACCTGCGCATAGGTGAAGCGGCGCGGCGCCTCGTCGGGGCTGTCGGGTTCCCAGATGATCGCGATCGTGTCGCCGCGCTCGGCCAGGTGCCGGTCCAGGCAGTTGGCGGCGACGTTCATCTGCCCGTCGGCGAACCATTTCACGCCGAAATCGGCCTCGTGGAAGCTGCTCTCGTTCGCGCGGGTCGGGAAGCGCACCCAGTCCAGCCGCTTCGCCTGCTCCAGCCAGAAGGCGTCGGCCTCGGTCCCGATCGACCGCGCATAGAGCGCCCGGTACGCGGCTTCATCGATCTTGGCGGTGGCGGCCCATTCGGCCGGGACCGGATAGAGATCAGACATTCGCTCCCCTCATTTATAGGATCGTTTAGCGGATTCGTTCCCCGCCTTATGGGTCCGCCCGCGCCCCGGCATCAAGCGCCCGCCGATTGTTTTCATACGACAGTACAATTGCAACTATTGCAATCGTCGACCACCTCCCTCTCCCGCCTTCGCGGGAGAGGGTCGGGGAGGGTCTTCTTCTTCGGATTCTTCTACTTCCTCCTCTGCCCCACCGCCCCACCTTCACCGCACCGCAAAATTCCGCCCCCTTCGCCGCGATTTCCGAGCCGACAGATGTTCCATCTGTCTCGAAATCGCTCTATCGGCCCCCGCATCATGCTCAACTTCTCGAATCTCACCGTCCGTCTCGGCGGCCGCACCATCCTCGATCGCGTCTCGGCGGCGCTGCCGCCGCGCGCCAAGGTCGGCCTGATCGGCCGCAACGGCGCCGGCAAGTCGACCCTGATGAAGGTGATGATCGGCAGCCTGGAGGCCGACGAGGGCGAGCTGGAAAAGCCCCGCGCGCTGCGCATCGGCTATATCGCGCAGGAAGCGCCCAGCGGCACCACCACCCCGATCGAGGCGGTGCTGGCGGCCGATACCGAGCGCGCCGCCCTGCTGGCGGAGAGCGAGAGCTGCCACGACGATCATGATCGCCTGGGGGAGGTCTATGATCGGCTGCTGGCGATCGACGCCTATACCGCCCCGGCGCGCGCCTCCACCATCCTCGTCGGCCTCGGCTTTGACGAGGAGATGCAGGGCCGCCCGCTGGACAGCTATTCGGGCGGCTGGAAGATGCGCGTCGCGCTCGCGGCTTTGCTCTTCTCCAACCCCGATCTGCTGCTGCTGGACGAGCCCTCGAACCACCTCGATCTCGAAGCCACCCTGTGGCTGGAAAGCTTCCTGAAAAGCTATCCGGGCATGATCGTGATCATCAGCCATGAACGCGATCTGCTCAACAATGTCGTCGATCACATCCTCCATCTGGAGGGAGGCAAGACCACGCTCTACACCGGCGGCTACGACAGCTTCGAAAAGCAGCGGGCGGAGCGGCTGGCCCAGCTCGCCGCCGCGAAGGCCGCGCAGGATGCGCAGCGCGCCAAGCTCCAGGATTATATCGCCCGCAACTCGGCCCGCGCCTCCACCGCGAAACAGGCCCAGTCGCGTGCCAAGGCGCTGGCGAAGATGCAGCCGATCGCCGCGATGGCGGAGGATCCGACGCTCAGCTTCGATTTCCCCTCGCCGTCGGACGGGCTGAAGCCGCCGCTCGTCACCCTCGATCTCGCGGCCGTCGGCTACACGCCAGGCCACCCGATCCTGACGCGGCTGAACCTGCGCCTCGATCCGGACGATCGCATCGCCCTGCTCGGCCGCAACGGCAACGGCAAGACGACGCTCGCCCGCCTGCTCGCCGCCCAGCTGAAGCCGATGGAGGGCAGCATGGCGGCGGCGGGCAAGATGCGCGTCGGCTATTTCACCCAATATCAGGTGGAGGAGCTGGACCGCGACGATACCCCGCTGGAACATATGACCCGGCTGATGAAGGGCGCCACCCCCGGTGCCGTCCGCGCCCAGCTCGGCCGCTTCGGCTTCTCGGGCGACAAGGCGACCACCAAGGTCGGCAAGCTCTCGGGCGGCGAACGCGCCCGCCTCGCCCTCGCGCTCATCACCCGCGATGCGCCGCACATGCTGATCCTCGACGAACCGACCAACCACCTCGACGTCGACGCGCGCGAGGCGCTGGTCCAGGCGCTCAACGCCTATGATGGCTGCGTCGTCGTGGTCAGCCACGATCGCCACATGATCGAGATGGCGGCCGACCGGCTGGTGCTGGTCGATGGCGGCCATGCGAAGGAATATGGCGGGAGTCTGGAGGATTACACCGATCTGATCCTCGGCAAGAACCAGCCCAGGGGCGATGCCGCCGCGAACGGCAACGGCGGCAATGGCGGGGGCAAGAAGGACAAGAAGGCCGCGGCCCAGGCCCGCGAAGCCGCCGCCGCGCTGCGCAAGTCGGTCAAGACGATGGAGGATCGCATCGCGGCGCTCACCGCCCGCCGCAACGAGATCGACCGCGCGATGTTCGATCCCAAGCAGGCGACGCCGGCCGATGCGAAGCGCACCATGACCGAACTGATGAAGCTGCGCGCCGACGTGCAGGCGGAGCTGGATACGGTCGAGGCCGAATGGATGGAAGCCAGCGAGGCGCTGGAAGCGGCTGCGTGAGAAGCCTGTTTAATGTTATCTCCAACGAGCGAACCGTCTAATCTCGGCCAGACATCCAGTTGCCAACAATGCGACTGGCCTCAATATCGCTCATAAGTGGGGCGGACTCTTTGCGGAAGCCCTCGACTTCCTTATAGATTTCGCGAACTCGTAAGGGCGCTGAGTTGCCTAAGAGGCGGATAGCGTCCATGAAGAAAGCTTCGGCGGCTTGGAGGTCACCCAGGTCGCGGAGAATTTGGCCTACCCATCGGCGGGCATAAGCTCGATTCGATTTGCTGTGGTAAGACGTGTCCGTCTCCAGAATTCTCATTGACCGTTTATAGCAGATCAGAGCATCTTCGTTGCGTTGCATAAATTGGAGGCAACGTCCTACATTGCCGTACATTGGTCCGTCCTCGGGAACGCCCTCTATCCCGGCAATGATGTCCTCGATCGTCCAGTTCTTCCTAAAGAAATCTAGCGCGATGGCTGGGCGCCCTGCATCACGTTCAGCAAGGGCAAGGGTATGGTCGCAATCAAAATTCGTGTCTACGTGGCTTTCCTTTTTTAGGGAAACACCTGTTCGCGCCCACTCAGTAGCGAGCTCGAATTCTCCGCGTAACCAATAAGAAGAAGATTTAATATCGCAAAATTTAATATAACGTGCTGTCTTCTGCGGAATTGTACCTTCGTACCGGAGAATCATACTATCCGCTGACTCCCTGTCACCCAGTTGCTCAAAAGCGCCAACCATCATTCCGACCACCTTGTCGAATTTGTCATACTCCGTCGCTGCTGTTTCCCAGTCAATGGATTCAAATAGCAATCGCCCGACGCGCACATATTCCTGTACGTGTCCGCCGCCGATCAATGCATTTTCAATTTCCACCAGTGTCTCAAATGCTTCACTGTAAAGTCCTGCGGATACCTCTAGCTCTACTTTCTGTGACCAGCGCTCGAGCATCGCGAAAGGTAGGTTAATACCAAGCATTGACTTAATGGATCCAATAATAATCTTATACTGATTGATAACAACTGAAATAAATCCGCTCCGTTCAGATGGCTCAAATTTAGTTCTTACAAATTGGCGAACGAGTGGGTGCAAGTCATAAAGATCAGGAGCATCCATTTCCGGCTTCACGACAATAAGGTTCAAAGAAATGAGGGAGCGTAACGCTCTCGTGAAATTTTTATAGTTCAACTGTGATGCAGAAAATCTCTGAATAGTTATTTCGGTTTCGGGACGAACGGCTTCAGCCATAAACCTTAAGAGAGTTTGTTCCCGTAGTGCAAGCTTATCCCAAATTGATGAAAGTACATCAGGCACCTCTTCTCGGCCCCTACGCATGTCATCTAGGAGTTTTCTAAGGGTCGTGCCGGGAACTTTGTTCACCTGGACTGCAATGAGATCAAGCCAGAAGGCGTGGCCTTTGGTAAGGGCGTGCGCATCACGAATATCGCTATCAGGAATAGTATGGCCGGGTGCCCGTTTGGAAAATAGCTCGAGGGTTTCTTCCTCCGATATCCCTTTCATTGGGAAGGTGATTACCGAAGAAGATGCATACTGGACATCGGGTCTACAAGTTAGTATAATGCGACTACTGCATTTCATAGTCGAAATGCGATTTATTAGGATATCAATTGCTCCAATAAAAGTTCGATTCTCCAAATCTACGTAGCTATCTACGTTATCAAAAACGAGAATCGCGTCAGCGTCTTCAATATGATTGAGCAAGATTTCGACAAGTTCTTCGTCGTCTGCTTCAGTAAGGTCATCTGAAGAAATTTTTCCAACTGAGAATCGAACAATTATTTCAATAAATTGTGTTCGTATGCGATCACTCTGCTCTTTGCAGTCGCGCCAATCCCAAAAATGATAACGCCCTTCACGCTCATCCAGTGTATTTATATAATGAGAAGCGAGCGCCGATTTGCCTTCTCCTCCAATGCCGCAAATAATCACAACTCTCGCATTGGACGTTTCTAGAGCTCTAAGCTCATTTTCGCGACCTACCCAAACTTCAATATTAGGAGGTCTATCACATTCTAAAGGAGCAAGTTGGAAAAGGCTGCGCCGCGAGTTCTGGAGGGGCGGCAAGGACTGGGGTGCCTCAGGAGGGGCCACATCTAGGTTTGAGCGATTCGATTCCCAAAGGTGTGTTAAGGCAGGTAAGAAAATATTGCAGTCGATGCCTGAATAAAAAGTGACGCGATTGCGCTCTATGCCGGGACGTAGCTGGCTTAAGAGATAGGCATTTAACTGGGGCTGCTCACCATAGCAGGTCCAGAGAATCTCAGGAAATAGATTGTCGTTTCCAACAACCCCACCTAACGCACTCATGAAAATATCTGGCCAACCTCCATACGCCATTACTACGACGATGCGGTCCTGAAGGCGTACCAATAGGTCGTTTTGTAAGGTAGGGCGGCTACGCATGAGTTGGTTATTGGTATGAAGTGTATCGGTACCATACCAATAGCCATGGATATGTATGACTTGACAACCATTTGCTGAACTATGGTTAATCGAACCGTCAACAGCTAGGGAGGTGCGCCATGCCATACCATCGGCACGTCTTATAGAAACTTCAAGGAGAGGATCAAAGTTGGAGGTTATTAGAAGTTTGCCGAATCTATCGGGATTCTGGGCAATAAGACGTCCTAGAGCCTGTACTGCTGGGGTAAAATGCCAAGCATTAATATCATTATCAAATGATTGAAGTTGATTATCTTGCAAACTGCAGATGCTCTCGCTCCAGTTATTTTCACCTGAAGTCACTAGTGCATTCGATACGGCACGTTTGATGATCCGATTGGCCGCTCCCTGTCCTGCTCGTCCTGCGAGAAAGTCGAATGCAGTCTGATAAGGGTTGGTCGATGTGGCTAATTGGGAATCCAGTTTTTCAAGCTGTCCAGTCTTCTTTGCGAATTCACCTCTGATCAGTTCGACTACAGCTCCGACATCGGCAACGCCGGGAATGTCCTTGTGGGGAGCAGTTATTGGAGAACCTACAACGAACACAACCTCTTTATCGCTGTCTTTCAGCGCATCATGCAGGCGGAACAAGAGTGCATCTTGATCGTAAAAATTAAGATCGTTCCCCAGCATCACTCGATCCATCGTTGCCCCCAACAGCGAATTCGTCAATGCCAAGCGAGGAACGCATGCGCACGTTAAATTTGCTCTATATTGGCTGAAATGTGCAGTGCCATATCGGCCATATCTGGTGCCTGTATTGCAGGGTATACCTTGATAGATCAAGGGAGTCTGGCTTTGTCGCATTAGCGATGGAGGCCTTGGCAGGCGGGGCCATTAACTGGTGCCTTCTCCATCGTCTGACGTTGTAAAGTGATGACGAAGTGCTCCTGCGATATCGCTTGCCGCAACAGTTCACTGGTGAAAGACTTTCGCACATGGCGCGCGCCATGCTCAATTTCCGGTATCCATGCCCCGCAAAAAACGCTACCTCACCGCCACCCTCTCCGATGGCTACGTCAAGACCATCGGCCCCACCGCCGCGCCCTTCACCCATTATTGGCGGATCGTCGCCCATCTCGGCAGCGGGCGGACCGAGGTTTTCTGGGGCCACACTAAGTCGCTGCGGGAGGCGACCGCCAAGCAGGCCGCCACCCGGGACGCCGCCCGCCAGCGCGGCTGGGAGCGCTATGATTTCGAGGTGGTCGAGCTGACGGAGAGCTTCGGCTGAACCGCTGGCTGCCAACCGTTGTTCGCTATTTGTTCTTGCTTTTTGCCCCGGTTTCTGCTAGTCTCGCATCCTTCTTTCGAAAGGCCCACGATGAACGAGATGCGCAGTCCGGAGGCGGACGATCCCGATGCCTGCCTCCCCGTCGATTTCATGACGCGGACGAGCGAGATATTGATGGAGCAGTCGCTCACCCTCAATGAAATGTTCCTCGAACTCACCCGATCCGCCGTCGAGCATCAGCATCAATGGCCGGGCGCGACGAAGGATTATGTGCGGCTGGCACTGCGGGCGCAGGCCAATTGCCGTGCCTCGCTGACGGCGATGGCCCATGTCGAGAGAACGATCCGCGCGCGCGACGCCGGGGCAGACACCGACGGCGAATGAGCGTCGAGCCCGCAATCCTGGCGGGTGCCCCGCGCTGTGGCGCCCGCACCCGCTCCGGCGCGTCATGCCGGTCCCCTGCCGTCGGCGGCCGGGCGCGCTGCCGCATGCATGGTGGCAAGGGCAGCGGCGCCCCGCGCGGCAACCGCAACGCCTGGAAGCACGGTATCCGCTCCGCGCGCATCCGCCAGCTGGCCCGCTATCTGCGCGCCACCTATGCCGGCGCCCTCTGCCCGCCCGGTTGGGGCGAGAGGACCAGGAGCGGCGCGAAAAATAAAAATACGAACGAACAACCCCATGCACCCGGAAATGGGGGGCCGGAATCGGCCCGCCACGCGCCTTCCCCTCCCCGTCATCCCGGCCTTGAGCCGGGATCCCGCTTCTTTCTCGCCACCGCCAAGGCAAGCTGGATCCCGGATCATGTCCGGGATGACGAGAAAGAGGGTGGCCGGCGGCCCTTCACCATTCGCCGCCTCAGCCTCCGTTCATCTCGATTCGCCATAGGAACCGCCCCATCCGCCGAATGCGCGGTGGACCGGCGGCGAAACGAACCTAGATGGAGCGGCATGTTCGACAGACGGCAGACCCTTGGGCTTCTCGGCGCGGCGCTCGCTTTCGGCGGGGATGCGGTCGCCGCCACCCCCCGCTCCGCCCTCGGTGCCGGCCAGCCCTTCTCCTGGGATGGGCTGAAGGGCCAGGCCGCCGCGCTGGCGCGGGGCAGGGCGCGTCCGCTGCCCCGGCCCGATCCGCGCGCCCATGCGGTCGATTATGACGCCGCCAACCGCATCGCCTTCCGCCCCGATCGCGCGATCTTCCCCGATGACGGCTATTCGGTCCGCCTCTTCCCGCTGGTCCGCAACGCCCCGATCCCGGTGCGCGTCTCGGTCGTCGAAAATGGCCGCGCCCGCCTGATCGAGCATAGCGAGGATATGTTCGCGGTCGGCCCCGCCACGGACCCCGACAACGCCGGCCCCGCGCCCCACATCGTCCCCGGCATCGCCGGCTTCCGGGTGATGAACCGGGGCGGGGTGGGCGATTGGCTCGCCTTCCTCGGCGCCTCCTATTTCCGCTCGGCCGGGCCGCTCGCCCAATATGGCCTGTCGGCGCGCGGCCTCGCCATCGATACCGGCATCGACGGGGCGGAGGAATTCCCCGTCTTCACCGCCTTCTGGCTGGAACGGACGGGCACGGGCGGAGAGGGCGGCCTCACCGTCTATGCCCTGCTCGAAAGCCCCAGCGTCGTCGGCGCCTATCGCTTCGCCACTGTGAAGGGCAGCGCGGAGATCGTGCAGGACGTGTCGGTGGCGCTGTGGATGCGCCGCGATGTCCGGCGGCTCGGCATCGCACCGCTCACCTCGATGTTCTGGTATGATGAGGGCAACCCCGCCCAGCGCGCCGACTGGCGGCCCGAGATCCACGATTCGGACGGCCTGCTGATCCACAACCGCGCGGGCGAGCGGATCTGGCGCCCGCTCGGCAATCCGCCCCGCGCGACGATCAACGCCTTCGCCGATCCCGGCGGCGGGCCGGGCGACGGCTTGGGCGGCGGCTTCGGCCTGCTCCAGCGCGATCGCGCCTTCGATCATTATCAGGACGACGGCGTCTTCTACGAAAAGCGCCCCGGCCTCTGGGTCGAGCCGAAGGGCGATTGGGGCCCCGGCGCGGTGATGCTCTACGAGATTCCGACCAGCCGGGAGACGGACGACAATATCGTCGCCTTCTGGACCCCCGATCGCCCCGCCACCGCCGGCAGCCGCTTCGCCTTCGACTATCGGCTGCGCTGGATCGGCGGGGAGCCTGACGCCGCCCCGCTCGCCCGCGTCGTCGATCGCTGGACCGGCACGGCGGGCCGCCCGGGGCTGGATCCGATCGCCAATGCCCGCCGCCTCGTCGTCGATTTCGAGGGGCCGGCGCTGCGCGGCCTCGATCGCGGCTCGGGCGTCACCGCCGCCGTCGCGGTCGATCGCGGCCGCATCCTCTCCTCGGTCGCCTATCCCGTGGTCGGCCGCCCCGGCCGCTGGCGCCTGATCGTCGACACCAGCAAGACCCCGGACCCCGCCAACCTCCGCGCCACCCTCCAGCGCGGCGACGCTCCGCTCAGCGAAACCGTCATCCACCAATTCTACTGATGACCGCGGTTCGCCCTCCCTTTTTTTCTCCGTCCCCAATTCCCCCTCCCTGTCAGGGAGGGGGGCAAGGAGGACTGTCCCCTTGTGCATCGCACCAAATTTCTGCCACTGATCCGGCGCCGAGTGCAGCCTGACGCAAAGGGGAGGGGAATCACCTCCTTTTCTGTCATGAGGCCCGGCCCGAAAAGCGAGAGCTGATTTGTATCGGATCGACAACGAACTGGAGATGGGCGCGCCGGGCGCGGACCTGCCGCCGGAAGCGCCGCTGGCGATGCCGGTCCAGGATCTCTCGCGCCTGCCCGCCAATGTGCAGGCGGAGCCGGTCGGCTATGTCGGCCCGCTGTTCCAGCGCCGCCTATTCCTGATCGTCGGCAGCTTCCTGTTCGGCCTGCTCGCCGCGCAGGAGATGTTCACCCCGCTCCAGTCGGACGGGATCGACTGGATCGATGCGGGCTTCTTCCTGCTCTTCTTCGGCCTGTTCGCCTGGATCGCCTTCGGCTTCCTCAATGCGGTCGCGGGCCTGTTCGTGCTGCTCGGGCGCGGTCCAGCGCCGGCCGTCGCGCCCGGCCGGCTCACCCGGCCGCGCGGGCGCACCGCGGTGCTGATGCCGATCTATAATGAGGATATCGCCGCCGTCTCGCGCCGCCTCGCCGCGATGACCGATTCGGTCGATCGCGTCGGCGCGGCCGATCGCTTCGACTTCTTCATTCTCAGCGATTCGCATGAGCGGAACCACGCCGCCGAATATCTCGCCTTCCGCCGCCTGCGCGAGGCGAGCCGCGCCCGCCTCTTCTATCGCCGCCGCCCGCGCAACATCGCCCGCAAGCCCGGCAACATCGCCGAATGGGTGCAGCGCTTCGGCGGCGCCTATGATTACATGCTGGTGCTCGATGCGGACAGCCTGATGAGCGGCGCGGCGATGGTCCGCCTCGCCACCGCGATCGAGGCGCGGCCGAACATCGGCCTGCTCCAGACGGTCCCGCAGCTGATCAACGGCCAGACCATGTTCGCGCGCTGGCACCAGTTCGCCTCCGCCGTCTACGGACCCGTCGCCTCGGCGGGCCTGCGCTGGTGGTCGGGGACGGAGGCGACCTTCTGGGGCCACAACGCGATCGTCCGGGTCCGCGCCTTCGCCGAAAGCTGCGGCCTGCCCGAACTGTCGGAAGACGGCCTGCTCGGCGGCCACATCATGAGCCACGACATGGTCGAGGCGGCGCTGCTGCGCCGTCGCGGCTGGGCGGTCCACATGGTCGCCCTGCCCGACGGCTCCTATGAGGAATTCCCGCCGACGATGATCGATCATTCGGTCCGCGACCGGCGCTGGTGCCAGGGCAATCTCCAGCATCTCCGCCTGCTCGGCACCGCCGGGCTGCACTGGGTCAGCCGGCTCCAGCTGTTCATGGGCGCCTCGGCCTATCTCACCTCGCCGCTCTGGCTCCTCCTCCTCGGCGCCGCGATCTTCGAGCAGCTTCGCGCCAATTTCGATGGCTATGTGCTGATCTCCTCGGGCTGGCTGCTCGGCCTCACCGTGCTGATGCTGATCGGCCCCAAGGCCGCCGCGCTGATCGCGCTGTCGCAGGATCGCCCGCTCGTCCGCCAATTGGGCGGCTGGCCGAGCATCGCCAGGGGCACCCTGCTCGAAATCCTCACCTCGATCGTCACCGCCCCGGTCATCATGCTCACCCAGACCATGGCGATCGTCGACATATTGCGCGGCCGCCAGAGCGGCTGGCTCCCCCAGCGCCGCGAGGTGGAGGGGCTCGACCTGGCCGAGGTCACGCGCTTCTACCGCTGGCACATCGCCCTTGGCGTCGCGATGATGGCGGCGATCGGCCTCGGCATCGACGGCACCATCTGGTCGCTCCCCGTCGCGCTCGGTCTGCTGCTCACCCCGCTCACCGTCTGGCTCACCGCGCGTGCCGATGTCGGCGAATGGCTGGTGCGGCGTGGCTGGTTCGTCTCCCCCGCCGACCAGCGCCGCTTCGAGGAAGGCCCCGAGGACGCCGCCGTCGAACCCCTGCTCGAACCCAGCTTCGTCATCGCGCGTGGCCGCTGACCCTGTCCGTCATCCCGGCGGAGGCCGGGATCGCCGTCGCAGCGAAGCGCGCGCGCACCCGATTGCCTCCCCGCCGCGCCCCGCCTAAGTGTCGCCCATGAAGATGCTGGGACATGAAGTCGGGCTCGACGAGCCCCTGTTCGTCATCGCGGGCCCCTGCGTGATCGAGTCGGAGGCGCTGGTCCTCTCGGTCGCGGCGCGGCTCCGGCAGATCGCCGATCGGCTCGGCATGCTGATCGTCTTCAAGAGTTCGTTCGACAAGGCGAACCGCAGCTCCAACGCCTCCTTCCGCGGCCCCGGCCTCGACGAGGGGCTGCGCATCCTGGAGAAGGCCCGCGCCGAGACCGGCCTGCCGATCCTCACCGACGTCCATGATGCCGAGCAGGTCCGCGCCGCCGCCCAGGTCGTCGATATCGTCCAGACCCCCGCCTTCCTCGCCCGCCAGACCGACCTGATCGAGGCGGTCGGCGCCTGCGGCAAGGTCGCCAACATCAAGAAGGCCCAGTTCATGGCGCCCGGCGACATGGCCCATGTCGTCACCAAGGCGAAGGCGGCCGGGGAGGCGGCGGGCGCGCCCGCGCAGGTCCTCGTCACCGAGCGGGGCACCTCCTTCGGCTACAACAATCTCGTCACCGACCTGCGCGGCCTCGTCATCATGCGCGAGACCGGCTGTCCGGTGGTGTTCGACGCGACCCATTCGGTGCAGCTGCCCGGCGGGCAGGGGATGACCTCCGGCGGCCAGCGCGAATATGTGCCCGTGCTCGCGCGCGGCGCGGTCGCGGTCGGGATCGCGGGGCTGTTCATGGAGACCCATCCCGATCCCGCCAATGCGAAGTCCGACGGCCCCAACGCCTGGCCGCTCGACCGGGCGGAGGATCTGCTCGCGGAACTCCAGGCGCTCGACGCCCACGGCATCGAGGCCCGCCGCCGCTGGCCCGGTCAGGCCTGACGCATGACCTGGTCGTACATCGCCGCGAGCCGTGCCGCATAGGCCTCGTCGCTGAACCTGGCGGCCTGCGCGGGGGCTGCGGCCGACAGGCGCTCGGCCAGCGCCGCGTCGGCATCGATTGCCCGGATCGCCCCGGCGATCGCCGCCGGATCATAGGGGTCGACCAGAAGCCCCGCCTCGCCCACCACTTCGGGCAGCGAGCTGGTCGTCGAGGCGATGACGGGGGTGCCGAGCCGGATCGCCTCCAGCGCGGGCAGGCCGAAGCCCTCGTAGAGCGACGGGAACATCACCGCCTTCGCCCCGCGCGCCAGCCGCAGCAGCATCTCGCGCGGCAGATAGTCGAGCTGGACGAGCCCCTTCGCGGTCGCTTCGCCATAGAGCGATATGCCCTTGTCGCCGAAGATGCGCGCTTCCTGCTCGGTCCCCCAGTGCCGCGCGCCGACGATCACCAGCGGCGTCTCGCTGCGGCTCGACAGATAGGCCTCGATCAGCCGGGCGAGGTTCTTCTTCGGGTCGAGCGCGCCGAAGAACAGGAAGTAACCCCGCCGCTTCAGCCCGAACATCCCCTCCACCACCGCCGCATCCTCCTCCGGCGCGCGCGCCAGCAGCGCCTCGGGCACCGGCGCGGTCTGGTAGCTGTTGGTCACCTTGTCGGGCGCGGTGCCGGGGAACAGGCCGAGGATGTCGCGCCGGCTCGATTCCGAGACGGTGCAGATATGGTCGCCCTGCGTCACGCACAGCTCGATCAGCTTGCGATAGACATGCTTGTGGTCGAGCGTGGTGTAGGGAAGCTTCAACGGCACCAGATCGTGCAGCGTATAGATGTTCCGCGCGCCCTCCAGCCGCACCGGGATCGGATAGGTCCAGTGCATGATGTCGGGCGGGTTCGGCACCCGCAGGGTCAGGAAGCTGCCCAGCTTGCGCAGTCGCTTGTCGGCGACGTCCCACAGCGCGGGCGAACTCACCAGCCGGTCGAAATGCGGCAGCCGGTCGGCGAAGACCTGCTTCTCGATCGCGCCGCTCACCGGCACCTCATAGCCATGCGCCGGCAGGAAGGAGCGCAGCCATTCGCGGCGCAGCCGGCGCTTGTGCTGCTTGCGGGTCTCGTGCCCGCGCTCCTTGCCGATCCGGTCCCAGAACAGCAGCTCGCGCGTGTCGGGCCGCTGTCCGACGTCGATGCCGAACACCCCCAGCGTCGCATGGCCCAATCCGGCCACCGCCTGGGCGAGGCCGAAGCCATAGGTGGCGACGCCGGTGCCGCGCGGCATGGCGAGGTTGAACCCGTCGATCCCGATGGTGAGTTTCGTCATCCCGATCCGCTTCGCCCCCGTCCGCGCCGCCCTAGTCGGTCGCCGACGATTTGGCCAGCAGCCGCGCGTGGATCGCGTCCAGCCTCTCGGCGAAGGCCGCGGCGGTGAAGCTGTCCCCACGCGCGCGGCCGGCGGCGCCCAGGGACGCGATCGTCGCCTCGTCGCCGAGCCGCGCGATCTGCGCCGCGAGATCGTCGGTCGACAGTGGATCGGCGAGCAGCGCCGCGCCCCCGGCCACCTCCTCGGTCGCCCCGCCGCGCGAGGTGAGCACGGGGGTGCCGAGTTGCATCGCCTCGATGATCGGCAGGCCGAACCCCTCGGTGATGGTCGGGAAGACCAGCGCCTTTGCGGACGCCATCAGCGCCATCAGCTGCCCTCGCTCGACATAGGGCAGGCGGACGATCCCCGGCGCGGCGGCGAGCCGCGGCGCGATCTCGGCGGAGCGCCATCCGTCCGGCCCGGCGATGACGAGCGGGTAGGGCGATCCGCTCCGCAGATGAGCCTCCGCCAGCCGGATCAGGTTCTTGCGCGGCTCGACGCTGCCGACGAACAGCAGATAGCGGCCCGCTTCCAGCCCGGCGGGAAGCGGTGCCGCCGGTGCCGCGGCCACGTCGAGGCCGGGCGGGCAGGCGCTGATCCTTTTCGGATCGCAGCCGAGCGCGGCGATGATGTCGACCCGCGCGGCCTCGGAGACGGTCAGCAAATGCTCGGCGCCGGCCGCCAGGGCCTCGAGCAGGCGGCGATGGCGCGCCGCGTCGATCTGGCTGAGCTCGGGATGGAAGATCGGGATCGCGTCGTGAACGGTGTAGATGTTGGTCCAGCCCTCGATCCGGATCGGCAGCGGATAGGTCCAGTGGACGATGCCCGCCAGCCCCGGCGCGCGCAGCCGCAGCATCTTGCCGTGCCGATCGAAATGGACCTGGGCGAGGCGGAAGATGTCCCGCGCCCGCAGCCGGCCCGGCGCCTCGTACAGGCGACGCGGCCGATCGACCAGCGCGTCGGTCCAGCGCGTCCAGCGGGCAATGGTGCGCGCCCGCTCCATCGGCCGGCCGCAGCTCGGGTCGCTGATCCGGATCGGGGCACGCCCGGCACGTTCCAGCGCGTCGAGCATGGCGGCGGCATAGGTGGCGACACCGGTGCCCTCGCGGCCCAGCATGCGCGCGTCGATCGCGAAGGGGATGTTTTGCGTTTGGCCGGCCATCGTCTATGCTTGCCGCGCATCGCAGCACGCGCGGACAGCGTCCAGTATTTTATCGGTCGACTCCGTCTGTAGCTGCGGGTGAGTGGAAGAAAGCCGTTCGATGATCCGGTTCGACAATGTTTCGAAGACCTACCATATCCGTAAATTCCAGAAGCAGGTGTTCAGCCATCTGAATTTCGAGATCCGGCGCGGCGAGAGCATCGGCATCTGCGGCGCGAACGGCGCCGGCAAGTCGACGCTGATGCGGCTGATCGCCGGGGTGGAGCAGCCGAGCAGCGGCACGGTCGAACGGCATATGACGACGAGCTGGCCGATCGGCTATGCCAGCGCCTTCCAGCCGACCATGACGGGCAGCGACAATGTCCGCTTCATCGCCCGCATCTATCGCCAGCCCGAGCGCGAGACGCTCGACTATGTCGAGGAATTCGCGCAGCTCGGCGCCTATTTCCACCAGCCGGTGCGGACCTATTCGTCGGGCATGGCGGGCCGCCTGGCCTTCGGCATCTCGCTGGCGATCAATTTCGACTGCTATCTGGTCGACGAGGTGACAGGCGCCGGCGACGAACGCTTCCGCAAGCGCTCGCACGAGGAATTGATGAAGCGGCGCGAGCAGGGCACGCTCGTGATGGTCTCGCATGATCCGCACATGCTGCAGCAATATTGCGAGCGGGGGGCGGTGCTCTACGGCGGCAACCTCACCTTCTATGACACCGTCGCCGAAGCCTGCGAAGTCCATCACGGGCTGCAGATGCGCGCGGCGTGACCGCCATCGCCTTCACCTTCTCTCTTCCGGCAGTGGAAATGGGCTTGACGAGACGGTGTCTCCCGCGCTTCTCGTCCACCCAGCTTTCGAACCAAGTCACAGATTTGCCGCGTTTCTCGCTATAGGGGCCTTGATGCAGTCCAGTTCCAGCCTTCACCTCCGCGTGACCGGCACCCTGTCGATGTTCGCGGTCCTGCTGTCGGGCTGCGCAAGCCTGCCGTCGAGCGGGCCGACCGGCCGGCAGGTGATCAGCAGCGCCACCGATCCCGCCGCCGAACTGAAGTTCCAGGTGGTCGACCTCGACGGTGCGGCGTTCAAGAAGCTGCAGGCGATCCAGCCGGCCGGGCGTGCCATCGGCCAGATCGCGGCACTGGCCCGCGAGGGGCGGGTCGACCGGATCGCGCCCGGTGATGCGCTCCAGATCAATATCTACGAAGTCGGCATGACGCTGTTCGGCGCCAGCACGCAGAGCGCGGGGACCGGACTGGGTGGCGCCGCGATCGCCGGCGATACGGTCGATCCCACCGTAAGGTCGCAGCCCGTGAATGTGGTGACGGTGGCCGGCGACGGCACGATCCGGCTGCCCTATGTCGGCCGTCTGATGGTTGCCGG